>JAOPVD010000260.1 GCA_025966295.1 Frankiales bacterium
TTGTCGCCACCAGCGCCCTGGGCATGGGGTTCGACAAGCCCGACCTCGGGTTCGTGGTGCACCTGGGCGCGCCGGCGTCCCCGATCGCCTACTACCAGCAGGTCGGACGTGCCGGCCGTGGCGTCGAGCGCGCCTTCGTGGTCCTGCTGCCGGGCCAGGAGGACGAGGCGATCTGGGCCTACTTCGCATCCCTGGCCTTCCCGCCCGAGGAGCAGGTCCGCACCGTCCTGGCCAACCTGGAGGGCGTGACGCTGTCGACAGCGGCGCTGGAGCCGCGCGTCGAGCTCCGGCGCACCCGGCTCGAGACGATGCTCAAGGTGCTCGACGTCGACGGCGCGGTGAAGCGGGTCCAGGGCGGCTGGACCGCGACCGGCCAGGACTGGTCCTACGACGCCGACCGCTACGCCCGGGTCTCGGCAGACCGGGCCGCCGAGCAGCAGGCCATGCGCGACTACGCGACGACCGAGGGCTGCCGCATGCAGTTCCTGCGCGAGCAGCTCGACGACCCCACCGCCGCACCCTGTGGTCGCTGCGACCGCTGCCTCGGCACCCCCCTGCCGACCGCCGTCTCCCCCGCTGCTCTCGACGCGGCCCGTGCTGCCCTGGGGCGGCCCGGAGCGGTCGTCGAGCCGCGGGCGATGTGGCCGACCGGGCTGACCGAGGTCAAGGGCAAGATCCCGGCCGACGAGCGCGCCGCCGAGGGCCGGGCGCTGGGCCGGCTGTCCGACCTCGGCTGGGGCAGCCGGCTGCGGGCGCTGCTCGCCGAGCCCGACCAGCCGGTGCCCGACGACGTCTTCGCCGCGGTGGTGCAGGTCCTCGCCGGCTGGGGCTGGGAGCAGCGCCCGACGCAGGTGGTCGCGCTGCCCTCGACGAGCCGCCCGCAGCTGGTGGGCTCACTAGCCGCCCGGCTGGCCCAGGTCGGCCGGTTGGCGCCGCTCGGCACGCTGGAGCTGGTGCGCCCGACGCAGGGCGGCCGGTCCAACAGCGCGCAGCGGCTGCGGGCCGTGAGCGGCGCGTTCGCGGTGCCGGAGGACTGGGCGCTGGACGGCGCCCCGGTGCTGCTCGTCGACGACCGGAGCGACACCGGCTGGACGCTCACCGAGGGGGCCCGGGTCCTGCGGCGGGCCGGCGCCGGACCGGTGCTCCCCCTCGTCCTCGCCGTGGACGGGTGAGTCGTTAGAGTGCCCGCATGGAGAGCAGGAGCAACACCGTCTTGATCGTCGTCGCCTTCCTGGCGATGCTGGCCTTCGGTGCCATCACGTACTACACCGTCGAGGTCGCGGGCGGCACCGGGATCAGCCCGGAGTACAGCAACACGCCCAACGGCGTCGTCCCCGGTCCGCCCGGCCTCGCCCCGACGTCGGCTGGCCAGGGGCACTAGGCGGGAATCCCGGGGCCCTCCCCGGTCGTTGCACCTGCACATGAAGGTCGAGATCTGGTCCGACGTCGTGTGCCCCTGGTGCTACATCGGCAAGCGCCGCTTCGAGCAGGCGCTGGCGCGCTTCCCGCACCCCGTCGAGGTGGAGTGGAAGAGCTTCGAGCTCGACCCGCACGCTGTCGCCGCCACCGCCACCGCCGGCTCCTACGCCGAGCGCCTGGCCGCGAAGTACGGCCGCACCGTGCCGCAGGCCCAGCAGATGCTGGATGACATGACCGAGACCGCAGCCGCCGAGGGCCTGGACTTCCACTTCGACAAGGCCCAGGCCGGCAGCACCTTCGACGCCCATCGGCTGCTGCACCTGGCCCGCGAGCGCGGCGTCCAGGACGCCGTCAAGGAGCGCCTGGTCCGGGCCTACTTCACCGAGGGCGTGGCCGTGCACGACCACGAGGCGCTGGTGGAGGTCGTGGCCGAGGCCGGCCTCGACGCCGCCGAGGCCCGCGCGGTCCTCGCCGGCGACCGCTACGCCGCCGAGGTGCGCCACGACGTGGCCGAGGCCGGCGAGCTCGGCATCAGCGGCGTCCCGTTCTTCGTCATCGACCGCCGGTACGGCGTCTCCGGCGCGCAGTCGCCGGACGCCCTGCTGGGCGCCCTGCAGCAGGCCTGGGAGTCGCAGTCCCCGCTGACGCTGGTGCAGGGCGACGGGGTCGCCTGCGAGGGCGACGCCTGCGCGGTCTGACCGCAGGCCGCACCATGAGAGCGTGCGCATGCCGAAACGGGCGCTCCACACGCTCCCGTACCTGCTGCTCGTCCTCGGCCTGCTGGTCGGGGTCGGGGGCTTCGTCGCGGCCTACCAGGACACCCCGGCCGGGCCCGGCAGCGCCCTCCCGACGCCGACCGCCACCCCGGTGGTCCGGGTCGCGGCGCTGCGGCACCGGGTGCCCGCGCACCTGCTGGTCCTGAGCCCCCGCCCGCTGACCGCCGGTCAGGAGCGGGCGCTGATCCGGGCGACCGGCGCCCGGGCGTCCCTGGTGGTGCGGGCCGGTACCGCGGCCATCGGCAAGGGCCGCACCACCGTCCTCGGCGTCGACGCCGGCAGCTTCCGGGCGTGGACGCCCAAGGGCACCGCCGAGAGCACCGCGGTATGGCAGGCGGTGGCCTCCGGCGCCGGCGCCGTGGCGCACGTCGTGGGCCGGGCCTTCGAGCTGCCGCTCGGCGGCGAGGTGCAGGCCAAGGCCGCGCACCCGGTGACCCTGCCGGTCGGGGCCTTCGCCACCACCGCGCTGCCCGGCGTCGGGCTGGTGGTGAGCACCGCCCGCAGCGCCGAACTCGGCCTGCAGCCCCGTACCGGGCTGCTCCTGTCGGTGCCCCAGCGGCCGTCCGAGGCGAGCGCCACCCGCGCCCGGGCGGTCGCGAAGGGGCTGGCGGTCAGCGCGGTGCAGTACGAGCGGCAGCGGGTGGTGCGCGCCGGCTGGGTGGTCCCGGCCGTCGGCCCGGTCAGCTCCGGCTTCGGGCTGCGGCTGCACCCGCTCAAGCGGGTGGTGCTGTTCCACGACGGGATCGACGTCGCCGCCCCGTACGGCGCCCCCGTGTACGCCATGAGCGACGGCGTGGTGCTGTACGCGGGCCCGGCCCGCGGGTACGGGACCGAGGTGGTGCTCAGCCACAAGGGCGGCGTCACCACCGTCTACGGCCACCTCAGCCGGGTCCTGGTCAGCAGCGGGGCGGTGAAGGCGGGGCAGCCCATCGCGCTGGTCGGGAACGAGGGCGAGTCCACCGGCCCGCACCTGCACGCCGAGGTCCGGGTGGACGACCGGCCGGTCGACCCGATCGGCTGGCTGCGGGCGCACGGGGTGCGGATCTGACTGTCCACAGCCTGTGGACAGAGCGGTGGACAAGCGGTGGACAGCCGTCCAGCGCTGTGGATGGCGGCAACCGACTGCCCTGCCCCGCTGGGGCGCATCTCACACGCCTGGCGGCACTGCGTTCAGGCAGCAGCCGCGCGTTGCTGGCAGAATGCCGGGCGCATCGTCGCTGGGGCGCTGCGAGACGGGGGAGGTGCGCGGTGCCACGTGCACGCGCCTCCACGGCCGCCGACAGCCCCTCCGTGCTCATCATCTCGGCCGCCATGGGCGCCGGGCACGACGGCGTGGCCTACGAGCTCCAGCGCCGCTTGCACGCCCGCGGGGCGGCGGCGGAGGTCTACGACTACCTCGAGATGCTGCCCGGCCGGATGGGGCCGTTCTACCGCACCGTCTACCAGGGCCAGCTGAAGTACGCCCCGGGCTCCTACGAGTGGCTCTACGGGAAGATGGACCGCGGCGTCATCGCCCCGGTCGCGCACCGGCTCGGCCAGATGGGCAAGCGCAAACTCCGCCGGCTCGCCCGCGACTACGACCTGGTCGTCTCCACCTACCCGCTGGGCTGCCAGGCCACCGGCGCGCTGCGGGCCAAGGGCAAGCTGGCCATCCCGGCAGTCGGCTTCCTCACCGACGTCGACGTGCACGGCCTGTGGCTGCACCCCGGCATCGACCGCAACCTCACCGTCTGGCACGGCAGCGCCGCCGAGGCGATCAACCGGGTCGGCGTGCCGTCGCACGCGGTCGGTCCGGTGCTGCCGGACGCCTTCCTCGAGCCGGCGTCCGAGGTGGAGCGCAAGGAGGGCCGGGAGCTGCTCGGCCTCGACGAGGACGCCACGATCGTGCTGGTCGTCGCCGGCTCCTGGGGCGTCGGCGACATCGGCGGCACGGCCCGCGCCATCCGCGACGCCGGGGTCGGCACCCCCGTGGTGCTCTGCGGGCACAACGACGACCTGGTGGCCGAGCTGGACCGGGAGGACGGCGTCATCGCCCTCGGGTGGACCCGGGAGGTCCGCCGGCTGCTGGCCGCCGCCGACGTCCTGGTCCACAACGCGGGAGGGCTGTCCTGCCTCGAGGGCTTCGCCGTGGGCGTGCCCGTCATCGGCTTCGCCTGCCTGCCGGGTCACGGCCACCGCAACTCCCTCGCGATGAAGGAGGCCGGCGTCGCGGCCGACGCCACCACCACCGAGGAGCTGATCGCCGAGATCCGCCGGCTGGGCCGCAGCGACGCCGGCGCCGCGATGGTGCAGCGCGCCCGCGCGCTGTTCCTGTCCGACCCCACCGACGAGCTGCTGGAGCTGGCCCGGTCCTGGGTGACCGTGCCGGTCCGCAGCGCCGCCCGCACCTGGACCGCCCGGCTGGCCGCGGTGACCGTCGCCGTGCCGGTCACCCTGGGCGCGCTGTCGTTCGGGGTGGCCCAGGCCGGCGTCCACGGCGGCTTCGGGGTCGCCGAGGGCAAGGACGCCGTGTACGTCGCCGCGATCGTGGACCACCTCCAGGTCGCCGACGCGGCCGTCGTCGCCGCGCTGCGCACCCACCGGGTGTCCGCCGCGGTGGGCCCGGGCTCGGGTGCCCCCACCCCCACCGACGTGCGCGCCCTCCTCGGCGCCGGCGTGACGGTCGTCGGCACCGACCCGGGCGTCCGGTCCCGCAACCCCAGGCGCCTGCGGGACTCCATCAACGCCGCCGCCGCGGCCGTCGCGGCCGCGCAGGACGAGCGGCCCAAGGTCGTGTGCCTCAGGGCGCCCGGCATGGTCGAGCGGGTCGTCGCGTGGGACCACGACGTGCAGCTCGCCCTTCCGCACGTGGTCCTGACCGGCGGCCAGCCGCTGCCGACCGAGCTCAAGCCCGGCCAGCAGGTCGTCCTCGACGAGCGCGGGCGCACGTCCGCGCAGGTCTCGTCCGACCTGCGAGCCCTGACCGCGTTCATCGCCAGCCACGACCTGCCGGAGCAGCCGATGCGGGCGCTCTGGCGGACGAAGTGAAGCTGGGCCGGCTGCTGCTGGCCGGCGGGGCCGCGGCCGCCGCCGTGCAGGCGGCACCGCTGGTGACGTTCCTGCCGGCAGGCAAGGGGCTGCTGCCCACCCTCAACGGCCGCGGCCGGGCCGGGCACGTGGCGCTGACCTTCGACGACGGCCCGGACGAGCAGAGCACCCCGCGCTTCGTGGCGCTGCTCGCCGAGCTGGACGTGACGGCCACCTTCTTCCTGCTGGGCCAGATGTGCGAGCGCTACCCGGCGATGGCGCGTCGCCTGGTCGACGCGGGGCACGAGGTCGCGGTGCACTCCTGGGACCACCGCAACCACCTGCGGCACCGGCCCGGCCGGCAGACCGCCGACCAGCTGGCCCGCACCGTCGACCTCATCGAGGCGCAGTCCGGCGTGCGGCCGCGGTACTTCCGGCCGCCGTACGGCGCCCTGACCACCGCCGGGCTGGTGGCCGCCCGGGACCTCGGCCTGCAGACCGTCCTGTGGACCGCCTGGGGCCAGGACTGGCAGCGCACCTGCACCCCGCATTCGGTGCTCGACGAGGTCACCACCGGCGTCGTCGCGGGCGGCACCGTGCTGCTCCACGACTCGGACTGCACCAGCGAGCCGGGCTCCTGGCGGGCCACCCTGGGCGCCGTCCCGCTGCTCGTCGACTGGTGTCGCGAGCGTGGTCTCGAGGTCGGCACCGTGGGAGCGCACGGCCTCGCCGCATGAGCACCGCCGCGGCGGTCGCCGCCGCGCTCGGCGGGGCCGCACTGTTCGGGCTCGCCGCCGCCGTCCAGCACCAGGAGGCGCGGGCGGTCGAGAGCTCGGTCTCCCCCGGCCTGCTCGTCACCCTCGCCAAGCGGCCGCTGTGGCTGCTCGGCATGGTGGCGGACGTGGTCGCCGTGGGCCTGCAGGCGCTGGCGCTGGGCCTGGGATCGGTCTCGCTCGTCCAGACCCTGCTGGTCGCCGGCCTGCCGCTGGCGGCCGTGCTGTCCGCGCTGCTCCAGCACCGCCGGCTGCACCGGCACGAGGTCGTCGGCCTGCTGCTGTGCTCGACCGGCCTGGCGCTGCTCGGACCGGCCCTCACCTCGGCGCCGGCCACGCACGACCCGTCGCGCCGGGACGGGCTGGTCGCGGCGCTGGTCATCGCGGTCGTGGTGGTCCCCCTCCTGGCGCTGCGCGACCGGCGCCGCTTCGGCGGCCTGTTCGCCGGTGCCGCGGCCGGGACGGTCATCGGCGCCGGCGCGGTGCTGCTGGCGGTGGCGTCCGGCCGCTTCGGCGACTGGCCCGCACTGTTCGGCTCCTGGGCGCTGTACGCCGCGGTGGCGGTCGGGCTGCTCGGCCTGCTGCTGGCGCAGGTCGCCTTCCAGACCGGGGAGATCGGGGCGCCGCTGGCCGCGCTGTCGGTCGTCGAGCCGGTCGTGGCCGTGGCCCTGGCGGCAGCGGTGCTGCACGAGCGGCTGCCGGCCTCCGCCGGCGCCCGCGTGGCCGCGCTGGCCGGCGCCCTCCTGGCGCTCGCGGGCGTCATCGCGCTGTGCCGGCCCGAGGAACGCCGCCCGGAAAAGACCGCCGCGGTCTAGCCCAGCGGCCGGCCGTGGGCGTCGAGGTCGGCGAGGGCCCCGCGGAGCAGCTGCAGCCCGTTGCGGGTCAGCGCGTCGGCGTCCGCGACGTCGAGGCCGAGCTCCATGGCGGCACCCACCGAGCCGCCGGCATAGCCGATCGCGGCCACCACGGCGGTGCGCTCGGCCTCCGGCAGCCGGGCCAGCGCCTGCTCGAGCCGGAGCACCAGCTCGGCCTCGTGGGCGCCGTCCGGGAGGGCATGCGCGTCGACCTCGTGCGGGGGCATGCAGCGGACCCGCGACGGACGCTCGGTCACGCTGCACCTCCCGACGTTGGAGCGGCCGTCCCGGGATCTCTCCCGGGACGGC
Source organism: Frankiales bacterium (assembly GCA_025966295.1). Lineage (GTDB taxonomy): Bacteria > Actinomycetota > Actinomycetes > Mycobacteriales > SCTD01 > RYN-111. Next base: position 7,138 of record JAOPVD010000260.1, read on the forward strand.
CGACGCACCAGCCCTCAGGTCGCCTCACGGCGGTGTGTCGCTCGTAGCGACGTGTGTGGGACCGGGGGCCATGTATGAGCTGGTACGACGACAACGCTAACCCCATCGCCCGGGAAATGCAGGCCTTCGCCAGCATGACTGTGGACACGCCGGGGACGCGCCTAACCTTGGTCCATGACCACTCCCTCGCTCGGCACCAGCACCCTCATCGAGGAGCGCACCGAGGAGCGCGAGCTCCAGGACCCCGGCTCCGTGGCGCACATCGTCAAGGACCCCGGCAAGGTCACGGAGGCGTACATCCTCGGCACGCCCGTCGAAGCGCTCTGCGGGCACGTCTTCACCCCCAGCAAGGACCCGAAGTCGCTGCCCATCTGCGACACCTGCAAGGACATCGCGGACATCCGCACCGACGGCAAGAGCGGCGAGATCTCCTAGCCGACCGCGCAGCGAGGCTGTCGGCATGCCGCCGCGCCCCAAGACGCCCACCGGTGGCAGCTGGCCGGTCCGCTTCGGGACCGCCGAGCTCGTCAAGGACCTCGACCGCCCGACCGGCTGGATGCTGCTCGTCGACGGCACCCCGCAGTCCTACGTCGACCTCGACGAACCCGAGCACCTCGAGTTCGAGTACGTCCGGCTGCTGGCCGACGTCGTCGACGGGGTCGGTGACCCGGGCGCCCCGCTCGCCGTCGTGCACCTCGGCGGGGGCGCCTGCACGCTGCCGCGGTACCTCGCGGCGACCCGGCCCGGCTCCACGCAGGTCGTGGTGGAGGCCGACGAGCCCCTGGTGGAGGTCATCCGCCAGCAGCTCGGCACCGTCGGCTTCCGGCTCCGCACCGGGGACGGCCGGGAGGCGCTGCAGCACCTCGCGAAGGGCACCAGCGACGTGGTGGTCGCCGACGTGTTCGTCGGCGCCCAGGTGCCCGGCCACATGGCGACCCTGGAGCACGTCCGCGAGGTGAAGGCCGTCCTCAAGCTCGGCGGGGTGTACGCCGTCAACCTGGCCGACACCGGCACGCTGCCGTTCGCCCGCAGCCAGGCCGCGACGCTGGCCGCGGTCTTCGCCCACGTCGTGATCCTGGCCGACCCGGGGATCCTGCGCGGCCGGCGGTTCGGCAACCTGGTGCTGGCGGCCTCGGACACCCCGTTCCCCCTCGACCGGCTGCGGCAGGTCACTGCCCGCTCGATCGGCCGGGCGCGGGTCGAGACGCAGCACACCTTCGTCCGCACCGCCCGCCCGGCGACCGACGCCGAGCCGCCGATCGCCCCGACCCCGCCCCGGGACGTGTTCGACCTTCGCTGACGGAAGCCCGGTTTTCCTGTTTCATGACCGTATGCGCCCTCGCCCCCTGCTGGCTGCCGCCCTGGTCCTGCTGACCGCGGTGGCCGCGGCGACCACCCAGGCCTCCGGCTCGCCCGCGCTCGAGCTCGCCCGGCAGTACCTGGGCCCGCACGGCCCGCTGACGCCGGCGGTCTTCTACGACAAGCCGCTCGGCAGCACGCCGAGGGCCAGCTGCGCGCCCGGCTCGCGCCCGGAGACCGGCCTCCAGGGCCGGGTGCCGGCCGCCGACTACGCCTCCGGCCGGGCCGCCAGGGGCTACACCTGCAACGCCACCGTGGTCGGCCGGTTCGGCAGCAACGGCGGCTTCCGGGTCGAGCGGTACGTGGACAAGGCCGGGCACGTATGCGCCTTCTACGACAGCACCCTGCTGTTCCCGCGCGACGTCACCGACGACGTGCCCGGCACCTACGTGCTCGACATGACCGACCCGCGGCACCCGAAGCGGACCGCCGTCCTGCAGTCGCCCGCGATGATCACCCCGCACGAGTCGCTGCGGCTGAACGCCAAGCGCGGCCTGCTGGTGGCCACCGCCGGCAGCGCCGCCACCCAGGTCGGCTTCGTCGACGTGTGGGACGTCTCGCAGGACTGCCGCACGCCGTCCATCCAGAGCAGCCTGCCGCTGGCCCTGCTCGGGCACGAGGGCGGCTTCTCCCCCGACGGGATGACCTACTGGGCGTCGACCACCTTCCTCGGCGGGCTGACCGCGATCGACCTCAGCAACCCGGTGCTGCCGCGCGTCGTCTGGCGCTCCAGCCAGTACGTCGTACACGGCCTGGCGCTGTCGGCCGACGGCAACCGCGCCTACCTGGCCAACCCGACCCGGACCGACTTCGTCACCCAGACCACCCGCGGCGGCGGCGGGATGCTCGTCCTCGACGTGTCGCAGGTCCAGCAGCGGGTGCCGAACCCGACGGTCAAGGTGGTCAGCTCGATCACCTGGCCTGAGGCCACCATCCCGCAGAACGTGCTGCCGGTGACCATCAAGGGCCGCAAGTACGCCATCGAGTTCGACGAGTACGACACCAACGTCTACCAGTTCACGCCCAAGGAGAACGTCGGCGGCGTGCACGTCATCGACATCACCGACGAGCGGCGCCCGCGGCTGGTCAGCCGGATCCGGCTGGCGGTGCACAACGCCAAGGAGCGCGAGCAGCTGGCCGGCGACCCCGGCGCGACGCAGGTCGGGCAGGGCTACGCCGCGCACTACTGCAACGTCCCGACCCTGGTGGAGCCCGGGATCCTGGCCTGCAGCATGATCGCGTCCGGCCTGCGGGTGTTCGACATCCGCGACCCGCTGCACCCGCGCGAGGTCGCCTACGCCAACCAGCCGGTGGTGAACGCCCGCAACCCGGCCCGGGTCGGGGCCTACGCCATGTCGGCGCCGGCCTTCGTGCCGGCCAGCCGCCAGATCTGGTACTCCGACGTCAACACCGGCCTGTTCGTCCTGCAGCTCAGCGCGCAGGCGTGGCCCGGGCGGCCTTGAAGTCGGGCGCCCGCTTGGCCAGGAAGGCGTCCACGCCCTCGGCGTACTCGGGGCTGTGCAGCGAGTCGTGGTAGTGCCGGCGCACCTCGTCGTCCTCGACCCGCTGGCCTGACGCGACCTTGCCGATCAGCGCCTTGGCGCCCAGCAACGAGACCTGGGCGCGGCTCGCCAGGGTGGCCACCAGCTCCGCCGTACGCGTCTCGAGGTCGTCGCGGACCTCGTGCACGAGGCCGATCCGCAGCGCGGTCGCCGCGTCCACCAGCTCGCCGGTCATGAGGATGTACGACGCCCAGGCCGGGCCGACCACGTCGACGAGGCGGGCGGTCGACGGCAGCGCGTAGACGATCCCGAGCTTGGCCGGGGTGATGCCGAACCGGGACCGCGGCTCGCACAACCGGAGGTCGCAGGCCAGCGCCACCTGCGAGCCGCCGCCGATGGCGAAGCCCTCCACCATGGCGACCGTCGGCTTGGGGAAGGTGATGATGGCCCGCTCCCCCGAGGTGAGCGCCTCGCCGTACCGCTCGGCGTCGTCGGGGGTGCGGCGCAGGGTGGTGAACTCGCTGATGTCGGCGCCGGCGCTGAACGGTCCTCCGGCCGGGCCGCGGAAGACCACCACCTGGACGCTGTCGTCGGCGGCGAGCGCCGGCATCAGCCGCCCGAACGCCTCCCACATCGCCAGGTTGATGGCGTTGTGCTTGTCCGGCCGGTTGAGCGTGACGGTCGCGACACCGTCCTCGCGGGTCACGAGAAGGGCACCTGCAGCTGCTCCGAGCACGTCGTCCACGCCGGGCATCCTCGCCCATGGCCGGTCGGGCGGTTCAGGCCGGGGCCGCAGGCGCCGACAAGACGATCATGGCCTCCACGTTGGGACTGGTGAGCGCCGGCTGCGTGCTGGGCGCGGTCGCCGTCGTGGGCCACTGGAGCACCCGGCGCCGCGACGCCATCGGGCGGCCGCGCGCGTTCCCGGTCTGGTCGATCACGCTCCTGGCGGTCCTCGCGCTCGCGGCGGCCGTGCCGGGGGCCCAGCGGCGGGCGCACGAGCACCGGCTCGCCCGGGTCGCGGGCAACCTCGTCGGCCACCAGGTGGCGGTGCACTGCCAGACGACCACCGGCGCCATGGTCGACTCCGGCGCCGAGCTCGGCTACGTCAGGTTCGACGCCGACGGCGACCCGGAGCCGGCGACGACCCTCAAGCGCGACCCGTGCCGGGACCTCAAGCACTACGTGAAGGGCGGCAAGGCCCAGCCGTCGCTGAACGAGGTGGTGGCGGTGCACGTGCTCACCCACGAGGCGATGCACCTGCGCGGCGAGACCAACGAGGCATGGGCCGAGTGCGAGGCCGTGCAGCGCGACGCCCTCACGGCCAGCCTGCTCGGCGCCTCACCGGAGCAGGCGATGGCGCTGGCCCGGCGGTACTGGACCGCCGTGTACCCGTTGATGCCGGACGAGTACCGCACCACCGAGTGCGGCCCCGGCGCCCGCCTGGACGAGCGCCTCACCTCCGCGCCCTGGGCCGCCGGCTAGGGCGGCGCGCGCTCAGGCGCGGGCCAGCTTCCGGCGTGCGGACGGCGGCGGGCCGACCGGCCGGACCGGCTCGGCGGCGGCGTCGATGGCCTTGAGCGAGGCCAGGACCGACTCCAGCGACCGGGCCGGGTAGAAGCCCGGGAGCGTCCGCAGCAGGACCTCGCCGTACCGGGCGGTGGCCAGCCGCGGGTCGAGCACCACCACGACCCCGCGGTCCGAGGTGGACCGGATGAGCCGGCCGGCGCCCTGGGCGAGCAGCACCGCGGCCGGCGGCAGCGTCACGTCCATGAAGCCACGCTCCCCCGCGTCGGCCAGGCGGGCCTTCATGAGCGGGTCGTCGACGTGCGGGAACGGGATGCGGTCGAGGATGACGAGCTGGCAGGCCGAGCCGGGGACGTCGACGCCCTGCCAGAACGAGCGGGTGCCGAACAGGCAGGTCCGGGCGTCGGCGGCGAAGCGGTGGGTCAGCGCGCCGGGGGTGTCCTCGCCCTGCAGCAGCACGGGGACGTCGGTGGTGGCCCGCACCGCCGCCGCCGCGCGGGCGGCCGCGGCCGTCGAGGAGAACAGCGCGAGGGTGCGGCCGCCGGCGGCCTGCACCAGCTGGGCGCACAGCTCGTCGACCGCGCTCTGCCAGGACGCCGACTGCTTGCCGGGGTCGGGCAGGTCGCGGGCGATGTAGAGCTGGCCCTGCTTGCCGTAGTCGAACGGGCTGCCGACGTCGAGGTGGTGCCAGCGCGCGGGTGGGGTGTCGCGATCGAGGACCTCCTCGACCGCGGCCGCGTCGCGGGGCGGCGGGGCCGTCGACCCGACCTCGCTGCCGGCCATCCAGGTCAGGCCGAGCTCCTTGGCGGTGTGCCGGAACGAGCCGCCGAGGGTCAGCGTCGCGGACGTGGCGATGACGGTGACCTCGCCGAACAGCCGGGCGCTGACGGCCCCGCCCACCCACAGCGGCGACACCCGCAGCACCCGGTCGGTGGTGGCGTAGACCGCGGAGCGGACCGCCGGTTCGCGCAGCTCACCGGCGGCCTCGGCGATGTCGGTGAGAGCGACCTTCACCTGCTCGCGCCGGGCCTGCGAGACCTCGTCGTCCTCCTTCTGACCGCCGACCTCGACGGCGGCCGCGCCGAAGACCTGCTCGACCACGCCGAGGGCGTCGACCAGGTGCGCCGGCAGCTCGGGGATCCAGCCCGGCACCAGGCCCTGCACGACGCCCTCCAGCACGGCGTGGGCGTCCTCGAGGCGCTCATGCATGGTCTCGGCGACGTACTGCCGGGCGCCGGCCGCGGCCCGGCGCGCACCCGGGGCGCTGAGCTCGTGCGTCAGCGCGTCGGTGGCCGAGCTCACGAACTCGTGCGCCTCGTCCAGGACCACCGCGTCGTGCTCGGGCAGCACCGGCACGCCGTTGAAGGTCGCCACCGCGAGCAGCGCGTGGTTGGCGACGACGACGTCGGCCTCCTTGGCCTGCTCGCGGGCCTTCTCGGCGAAGCAGTCGACCCGGTCGGGGCACTTGCTGCCGATGCACTCGCGGGCGCTCACCGAGACCTGCCGCCAGGCCCGGTCGCTGATCGGGAACGGCACCTCGTCGCGGTCGCCGGTGGTGGCGGTGGTGGCCCACTCGCGCAGCTGGACGACCTGCTGGCCGGTCATCGAGGTCGGGCCGTCCCAGAGCTCGTCCTGCTCGGGCTCACGGGCACCGGGCCCGTCGCTGAGCTGCTGGAGGCAGACGTAGTTGCTGCGCCCCTTGGCCAGGGCGAACGTCGGCCGCCGGCCGAGCACCGGCTCAAGGGACTCCACGAGCCGCGGGAGGTCCTTGTCGACCAGCTGGGCCTGCAGCGCCTTGGTGGCGGTGGCGACCACGACCCGCTTGCCGGAGGCCAGCGCGGGCACCAGGTAGCCCAACGACTTGCCGGTGCCGGTCCCGGCCTGGACGAGCAGGTGCTCGCGGTCGCGCAGCGCCTTGGCCACCGCCTCCACCATGTCGTGCTGGCCCTCGCGCGCCTGGGCGCCCGGCACGGCCGCGAGGGCCACGTCGAGGAGCTCGGAGGCCTTCGTGCGCACGCCCCCACCGTAGTCGCGCCGGGCCGTGGCGGCCGGTGCTGTGGACAGCCGCTAGGTGGCGCTCGTGGCCGTGGGAGTCGGGCTGGCCGCCGGTACGACGACCTGCAGGGTCACGCTGGTGGTCTCCGCCTTCGGGCCGTACGGCCGGCAGTCGTCGTTCACCGAGGCCACCCGCACCACGATCTTGTAGGTCCGGCCGAACTGCTGGTAGTCGTGCGCGAACGTGCGCCTCAGCGTGCCGGGCTTCGGCGCGTAGGCCGGCGGCTGGGCGGTCGGTGAGGGGAAGGCCCGGCAGCGCTGCGGGTTGGCGCTCGCCGGCTCGGTGGCGCCGTCGCCCCAGTCCAGCCCGGCGAAAAAGACCTTCCCGTCGCCGTCGGTGGCCTGCACGGTGAGGACCGGGCTGTCCGGGCTGCCGGTGTTGGTGACCTTGAGGAACAGGCCGTCGTAGGTGCTGCCCGGCTTCGGGTGGGCGTAGGTCCGGGACCCGCTCCCGGTGGCGGACGGGCTTGCGGACGGGCTTGCGGACGGCGTGGGCGACGCGGTCGGGCTGGGGGTCGCGGACGGCGTCGGGCTCGGCGTGGGCGACGGCGTCGGGCTGACCGTTGGCTCCGGCGTCGGGCTGGGGGTGGCGGCGGTGGTGACGACCGGCGAGGTGTCACCGGCGTTGACGAGGGCGTAGGTGGCGCCCGCGGCCAGCGCCGCGGCGCCGACCAGCCCGCCCGCCACGAGCAGGACCTGGCTCCGGACAGACTTCAGCACGTGCGACCACCCCCCTTGGCGCCGGAGCATAGGCAAATCACCCACCCCGCCGTGGGAGATCGGCTAGAGACGCGTCCGCAGCAGCGGCCAGGTCACCGCGAAGCCGGGGTGCAGCGGCAGCCCGGTGACGCCCTCGACCGGGACCCAGCGGACGTCGGTGCTCTCGCGGTCCAGCGCGTGCACCGGCAGCTCGGTCTGGGCGCGGGCCAGCACGGTCGTGTAGGACCAGCCGCCGTGGTCGTCCACCAGCTCCCCCAGCACCGTCACCGTCGCGGCGTCGAGACCGGTCTCCTCCGACGCCTCGCGCAGGGCCGCCTGCACCGGCGACTCTTCCGAGCCGCGGGCGCCGCCCGGCACGCCCCAGGTGTCGCCGTGGTGGCTCCAGATCGCCCGGTGCTGCAGGAGGACCGCCGGCCCGGGGGCGACGAGCAGCAGACCGGCAGCGCCGTACACGCCCCAGTGGTCGTGCCCGGCGCTGCACCGCGTCCAGCCGTCGCCATCTTTCACGCGCCCAGTCTGGCTCAGAGGCGGTCGACGTAGGCCTGGGGGCCCATCACGATCCAGGCCCCCGGCGTCATCCAGCGCAGCGTCCACAGCAGGTTGGCCTGGCTCATCGCGACACAGCCGGCGGTCGGCCGGTTGAGCGTCTCGTGCAGGAAGATCCCGGAGCCGCGGCCCCAGACCGCCGGGTTGTCGTTGAAACCGACCACCGCGGCATACCGGTAGGCGACCGCGCGGGCGGCCCACAGGTCCTCGTCGCGGCCGGTGCAGGTCCGGCGGACCCAGGTGTTGTAGTCGCGCCGCTCCCCCGACCAGCAGGTCCGCGGCGCGAGCGACTTCCAGCCGACGTGCACGCCGGGGTTGGGACGGCTGCCGAACGCGAACCGCATCGGGAACTTGCCGGCGGGCGTCGTGCCGTCCCCCTCGTGCCGGGCGTTCGCGGTCTGGAAGCCGCTGCGGCCGACCCGCACCGGGATGCCGGCGCGCACCGCCCGCCAGGTCGTGCCGCTCTTCTGCCAGAGCGTCGCGCCGCCGCTGGTGGCGCGCCAGCTCGGGGTGGTCACGATGATGACGCGGGTGGCGCTGCCCATCCGATCGAGCACTCCGGGGTGGCCGGCTGCGCCCGCCGGCGAGGCGAGCAGCGGTACGGCGGCCAGCAGGGCCAGCAGGAAGGGCAGGGCGCGGCGCATCAGCCGCAGCACCCGCCGCCGCAACAGCCCCCGGCCGGGGCCGGCGCGCTGGCCGTGCCCCCGACCGCGACGGGCGTGAAGACCCGGCTGGTGTCGGTGTGCCCCTGCGGGCAGCTGGCCACCGAGTCGTCGCTGATGCTGCGCGTCACCTCGAAGGCCGCGTCACAGGTCCGGCAGCGGAAGTCGTAGGCAGGCATGCGGCCAGCCTAGGCCCCGTGCCGGCCCTCGCCGGCCGCGAAGCGGGCCGCGCCCGCGGTGGCCTCGGTGAGCGACACCAGGCCGTGCCGCCACTCGTTGGCGAGCGCCTCGGGGAACGGCAGCGCCCACTGCTCGAGCACCGACGCGCGGTCCTCCCGCAGGCACAGCTGCGGCAGCGCGGCGAGCTGCTCGGCCAGCTCCTGCGCGGCGTCGAGCGCCAGGCCGGCCGGCACCACCCGGTTGGCGAGCCCGATCCGCAGCGCCTCCTCGGCGCCGACGGCCCGGCCGGTCAGGACCAGGTCGAGCGCCACGCCCTGGCCCACCACCCGGGGCAGCCGGACGGTGCCGCCGTCGATGAGGGGTACCCCCCAGCGCCGGCAGTAGACCCCGAAGACGGCGGTCTCCGAGGCCACCCGCAGGTCGCACCACAGCGCCAGCTCGAGGCCGCCGGCGACCGCCGGCCCCTCGACGGCCGCGATCACGGGCTTGGACAGCTGCAGCCGGGTCGGCCCCATCGGGCCGGGCCCGTCCCCCGGCGGCACCACGGTCATGGTGCCGGCGGTGACCGCCAACAGGTCGGCGCCGGCACAGAAGTAGCCGTCCGAGCCGGTCAAGATCCCGACCGTCAGGTCGGCCCGCGCCTCGAACTCGGTGAAGGCGTCGAACAGGGCCTTGGCGTGGTCGCCGTCCACCGCCCCCCGCGCCTCGGGGCGGTCGAGGACCACCACCCGGACCGGACCGTCGTCCCGCACGTGGACCGTCATGCAGGCAGCATGCCCCCACCAGGGTGAGCCGTCGTTCACCTCGTGCGGGAGGATGCTCCCCACAACCCGCACCTCTGGAGGGCTCCACCTTGAGTGACATCAACTTCGACGGCCGCGTCGCGATCGTGACCGGTGCCGGCGGCGGCCTCGGCCGCACCTACGCGCTCGACCTGGCCGCCCGTGGCGCGCAGGTGGTCGTCAACGACCTCGGCGGCAGCGTCGACGGCAAGGGCGGCGACCACGCGGCGGCCCAGAAGGTCGTCGACGAGATCAAGGCGGCGGGCGGCGAGGCCGTGCCGAACTACGACAGCGTCATGACCCCCGAGGGCGGCGCCAACATCGTCAAGACGGCCGTGGACGCGTTCGGCAAGGTCGACGTGGTCATCAACAACGCCGGCTTCCTGCGCGACAAGAGCTTCCTGAAGCTCACCTGGGACGACCTGGACGCCATCATCGACGTCCACCTCAAGGCCGCCTTCTACGTCAGCCAGCCGGCCTTCGCGATCATGAAGGAGAACGGCTACGGCCGCTTCGTCTTCACCGCCTCCAACGCCACCTTCGGCAACTTCGGCCAGACGAACTACGCCGCGGCCAAGAACGGCCTGATCGGGCTGTCGAACACCATCGCGGTCGAGGGCGCCCGCTCCGGCATCCTCTCCAACGTGATCATGCCGGTCGCCAAGACCCGGATGACCGAGGAGCTGCTCGGCTCGTTCGCCGACGTGCTCGGTCCTGAGTACGTCACCCCGATGGTCGCCTACCTGAGCAGCGAGGCCTGCACGACCACGCACGGCGCCTACAGCGCCGCCGGTGGCCGCTACGCCCGCGTGTTCACCGGGCTGGCCCCTGGCTGGTTCGCCGGCAAGGGCGCGTCGGTCGCGGCCGAGGACATCGCCGCGCACATCGAGGAGATCGAGGCCCAGGAGGGCTACATCGTCCCGGGCAGCACGACCGACGAGATCATGGCGCTGGCCGGCCTGTTCAACTAGCCGCACCACCCGGCCAAAGGGCCATGACCGGTACGCCGGTCATGGCCCTTTGTCGTAGCGCGGCTGGTCCGTTCGGACGATGCCGGCGGGCCCGCCACGACCGACATTGAGGGTGTGAAGGACCCGGTGTCGACGCGGACGTTCCACCTGCTGTCCTGCGCGCCCCCCGAGCAGGTGTGGGCGGCGCTGACCTGCCCGGCCCTGAGCTCCCGCTTCCTGCACGGCCTCAGCGCGCAGGGCTGCTGGGAGACCGACGGCCTGCTCACCTTCACCGCGGCCCAGGGTGTGGCCCTGACCGGCCAGGTGCTCTGGGCCGAGCCGCCGCACCGGCTGTCGCTGACGATGGAGGACGAGGCGTCCGGCACCTGCACCTACCTCACCTGGGACCTGCGCCCGGGCTGCGGCGGCACGGTCGTCCGGCTGCGGGTCGAGGAGGGCCACGCCTGCCCCACCGACGACCAGGAGCTCGAGGACACCTGGCTGCCTGCGCTGCAGGCGCTGGAGGCCGTCCTTCAGGGCTGACGCGGCGCCACGGCGTAGACCACCATCCCGGTCGGGATGCCCTTGACGTTGGTCAGCGCGAACGTCTTCTTGCGCCGGGTCGTGATGCTGTCCGGGTCCAGCCCGGCCAGCGCGGTGTCGGAGACCAGCACCTCGTCGGCGCCGGCCTTCTCCACCAGCCGGGCGGCGATGTTGACGTCGACCCCGAGCAGGTCACCACCCATCGCCTTCGGCCGGCCGGTGTGCAGCGCGGCCTTGAGCCGCGGCCGGTGCCCGGCGACCTCCACCGCGGCCAGCCGGGCGCGGGCCTGCTGCACCGCCTCGAACGCCAGCTGCGGCGCCGGGAAGGTGGCCATCAGGCCGTCGCCGAGCCGCTTCACGACCTTGCCACGGTGCGCCAGCACCGGCGGCTCGACCGCGCTGGCGACCGCCCGCAGCAGCTCCAGTGCCGCCTCGTCGCCGGCCTCGAGCGCCCACGAGGAGAAGCCCACCAGGTCGGTGAACAAGATCGTCAGCTCGGCGTCGCCGGCGCCGCGGCCGGTGCGCTCGGCGGCGGCCTGCCAGAGCTGCAGCAGCCCCATCCCGAGCTCGCGGGAGGCGCGCGGGGTGTCGGCGAACAGCCGGTCGGCGAGCCGGGCCACGGTGCCGGCCGGGTCGCGGCCGGCCGCCGACAGCGGGTCGCC
>JAOPVD010000264.1 GCA_025966295.1 Frankiales bacterium
TCCAGGCCGACACGGGGATCAAGCCGTCCTGGGCGGCGGAGGCCTTCCAGGACATCGACGAGGACGTCCGGCAGAGCATCGCCCGGATCAAGGCGGAGCCCTCGATCCCGGTGAAGGACTCGGTGCGGGGCTTCGTCTACGACGTCAAGGACGGCTCGCTCCGCGAGGTCGGCTGACTGCGCCCGGCCTCGTGGAGGGCCGCCGGCTCCGCGAGGCCGGAGCCGGCGCAGGAGCCGCGCTGTCCGGCGGGTGATCGTCTCCCCCGACAGGCAAGGCACCCCGATTTCGTCGACCCGGACAGCGCGGGCCGCCGCTTGCTCTCAGATAGTGCGTGTTATGCGAACTCGGAGCGAGCAGAAGGCGGCCACGCGGGAGCGGCTCGTCGACGCCGTCGGGCTGGTCGTGGCGGCCAGGGGCCTGGAGGGCGCCACCGTCGGCGGGATCGCCGCCGCCGCGGGGGTGACGACCGGCGCGCTCTACGCGAGCTTCGCCAGCAAGGCCGACATCCTGCAGGCCTACCTCACCGAGCGCAGCACCGACCTGTCGTCGGTGCCGGTCGACGCCGTCGCCGCCGACCTCGGCGAGCGGCTGGAAGCCGCGTTGCAGGCCGACCCGCTCGCCGGGCGGCTCGTGGTCGAGCTGCTCGCCGCCGGCACCCGCGACGAGGTCGTGCGGGCGCGACTGGCCGAGGCGGTGCTGGCCAGCGTGGACGAGCTCGCGCGGCGCCTCGAGGCCGAGGGGGTCGGGACCGTGCTCGGCGCGCGGGAGACGGCCCTGCTGCTGCAGGTGCTGGTGGCCGGCACCGTCGCGCTGCGCGAGCTGCTCGGCCCGGAGCTCCCGCCGTCGCTGCTCACCTCCGCGACCGGGCTGCTCGCGTGAGGCGCCTCGCGCTCGTCGCCGTCGCGCTGACCGCCGCCTGCGGCAGCACGGTCCAGGTGCAGGGCACCGCGCAGCTGGGCGGGACGGGCGGTGAGCTCGGGACGGGAACGACGACGACCGGGACCGGCGTCGTGCCCGGGACGTCGGTGCCGGGCAGCGTCGGGTCCTCGCCGCTCCCCGGCGTCGGTGCCGCTGGGCCGGGCAGCACGAGCGGGTCCGCCGCCGGCGGGGCCTCCTCCTCGGGTGGCGCCGGGCCCACGGCCCCCGGCACGGTCGCGCAGGGCACGGTGCTCGCTGGCGGCCCGGGCTACACGGCCAAGGAGATCCGCCTGGGCTTCTCCACCAGCAACGACGCGGCCAAGGCGCTCGGCGCGGCCGGCCTCGGCGTGGCGGTCGCCGACCAGGAAGAGCTCGTGAAGACCTGGCTGGCCAAGGTCAACGCCGAGGGCGGCATCGCCGGTCGCAAGGTGGTCCCGGTCTTCTACGACTACGACGCCACCGGCGACGTGCAGACCTCGGACCAGGCGGCCTGCAACAGGTGGACGCAGGACACCCTGGTCTTCGCGGCCAGCGGCGTGCGCGCCGGCACGAGCGGCAGCGGCGACAACCTCACGCCGTGCCTGGCCAGGAAGGGCGTGGCGTGGCTCAACGGCAGCGGCGACGCCCAGAAGTGGACGCAGTACCTCGACGCGATGTACTCGACCCTGAACATGAGCCGCACCCGTGAGGCCCGCGTGCTCGTCGAGTCCCTGGCGCAGCAGGGCTTCTTCACCGCCGGCGCCAAGATCGGCGTCATCATCAACGACAACCAGGACGACATGTCCCGTGCCGTGAAGCAGGGCATGGAGCCGGCCCTGGCGAAGCTGGGCCGGAAGATCGACAAGCGCTTCGTGGTGTCCCTTGCGCAGACCGAGTCCTCCAACGCCGAGCTCCAGATGGCCGCCGCGGGCATCACGCATGTGCTCTTCGCCGCCCCCGGCGGGGCGGGCGCCTCGTCGTTCATGCAGGCCGCCGAGTCGCAGGGTCGGACCTACCGCTACGGCATCTCGTCGCAGGACGCCCCCGGGCTCACCGTGCAGGCCCTGGCCCCGGCGAAGCAGGCGAAGAACGCCGTCGGCTACGGCTACCAGCCTGGGCTCGACGTGGACGCGAGCAACCAGCCCAGCCCGACCCCGGCGATGCGGGCGTGCTTCGACCACTACCGGTCCAAGGGCTTCCAGACCAGCTCGCTGAACCAGGCCGCGATGGGGCTCATCTGCGACAGCGTCAACCTGCTGCGCCGCGGGCTCGCCGGGCAGACCAACCCGACCCGCGCGAGCTTCGCGGCCGTGGTCAACGGGCTGGGCAGCTCCTTCGGCGCCGCCAGCACGTTCAGCACGCTGTTCACGCCCACCCAGCACGACGGCATCGGCGGGTACCGCGACCTCTACTACGCCACGGACTGCAGCTGCTTCCGCTACCGCGGCCCCGTCCGGCCGATCCGATGACCGCCCCGCACGACCTCACGGTCGTCGAGCAGCGGGATGCCCTGCGCAGCAGGCAGATCAGCGCAGTCGAGCTCACCGAGCACTACCTCGGGCGGATCGACAAGCACGAGGCCCAGCTCGGCGCCTTCGTGGAGCGGACCGACGAGCTCGCCCGCCAGGAGGCACGTACGGCGGACGCCCGGCTCGCGGCCGGCGACCGCTCCGCGCTGCTCGGGGTACCCACAGCGTTCAAGGACCTGTCCGCCGTCGCCGGCGTGCCGGTGCACCTCGGATCGGCGCGGCTGACGCTGGTCCCCGAGGACGACGGCCCGGTCGTGGGGCGGCTGCGCCGGGCCGGCGTCGTGACCACCGGGACCACGCACGCCCCGGAGCTCGGCCCCACGTGCTTCACCGACTCGGCCGTCGTCGGCCGGCCGGCGGTCACGCCGTACGACCCCACGCGCTACGCGAGCGGCTCGAGCGGCGGCGCCGCGGCTGCGGTCGCCGCCGGTCTCGTGCCCTTCGCCCACGGCAGCGACGGCGCCGGCTCGCTGCGCACCCCGGCCGCGGTCTGCGGCCTCGTCGGGGTCAAGCCGAGCCGCGGGCTCGTGCCGGCCGCCGCGTCGTTCCTCGCGCTCGGCGTCGAGGGGCCGCTGACCCGCACCGTCCTGGACGCGGCGGTCGTCCTCGACGTCCTGCTCGGGTCCGAGCCCGCCACGCTCTACGGCCTGCCGCGGCCCGGCTCCCTGGAGGAGGCGCTGCGCCGTGAGCCCGGGCCCCTGCGGGTCCTGCGCTTCGACGACAGCGGGCTGGACGCGCCGTGCCGGGACACCCGCGCCGCCGTGGACCGCGCGTTCGAGGCGCTGGTGGCCCTGGGCCACGAGGTCGTCGACGGCACGAACCCCGTCCCGTGGGACGAGGCCCTCGTCGCCGCCCTGCAGGTCGTGGTGACCGCGGCCACGGCGGCCGCCGCCCGGGTGCTGCCCGGGGAGGCCCCCCTCGCGCCGTACACGCAGTGGTGCGTCGAGCAGGCGGCGCGCCACAGCGCTGCCGACTTCGTCGCGGCGCAGGGCGTCGTCGCGCGCGCGGCCGGTGCGGTGCTCGCCGCCACCGCGGCCTATGACCTGGTGCTGAGCCCCGTGACGGCGCAGCCGGCCGTTCCCGTGGGCTGGTTCGACCTGGACGGCCCGGACGAGGTGGGCCGGCGGATGCTGGCGTGGTCGGCCTACACCCCCTTCGCGAACCTGACCGGGGTGCCGGCGCTCTCCCTCCCGCTGCACACCACCGAGGCCGGGCTCCCCGTCGGGGTGCAGCTGTCGGGGGCCCGGCCGGGCGACGAGACGGTGCTGCTGCAGGCCGCCGCGCAGCTGGAGCGGGCCCTGCCCTTCGCGCACCGGCACCCGG
Organism: Frankiales bacterium; assembly: GCA_025966295.1. Classification (GTDB taxonomy): domain Bacteria; phylum Actinomycetota; class Actinomycetes; order Mycobacteriales; family SCTD01; genus RYN-111. The sequence continues at coordinate 3,750 of JAOPVD010000264.1, forward strand.
CCCAGTGGTGACGCTCGAGCGCCTCGTCGCCGGCGAGGGCCCCGTGACCGTCGTGCTGGAGGCCGGCCTCACCGCCTCCGCGGCCGCCTGGTCGGGCTACCTGCCGCGGCTCGCGGACGTCGCCCGGGTCGTGGCCGTCTCCCGCGCCGGGTACGGCGGGAGCCCGGCCGCACCGGGGCGCGACGCGCAGGCCTCGGTCGACGACCTGCTGGCCGTGCTCGACGAGCTCGCGGTCACCGGACCGCTGGTCCTCGTCGGCCACAGCTGGGGCGGTCTCCTGTGCCGGCTGGTGGCCGCGCAGCACCCGGAGCGGGTCGCCGCCCTCGTGCTCGTGGACGCGACGCACGAGGGGTTCGCGATGATGCGAAGGCGAGGCGCGACCACTCTCGGGGCGGCCGGGATGCGGCTGTCGGAGCGCCGGGCGCGCAGCGGGAAGCTGCGGCGCACGCTCACCTCCGGCGAGGGGGAGCTGGGTGAGCTGGTCGCCTCCCTGCCGGACCCGCTGCGCGCGCAGCTGCTCGAGGAGATCTGTCGGCCCGCCACCTGGCAGCAGGCCCGTCGGGACTTCCCTGCCGTCGCGCGGCTGCTCCGGGAACTGCAGCGCGCGCCCCTGCCGGCGCCGCAGGTCCCCGTCGTCGCCGTCGTCGGCGGGAGGGGCGGCAGGCTGCGACAGGCGGTGGTCGGCACCTACGAGCAGTGGCTCGGGTCCCTGCCGGACGGGCGGCTGGTCATCGCCCCCCGGAGCGGGCACCTGGTCCCGTTCGAGGACGAGGACCTGCTCGTGGAGGTCGTGCGCGACGTGGTCGCTCAGCGCGGGGCGGCCCGCAGCGGCCGGCCAGGGTAGGCGTCCGGGACCAGAGCGCCGTCACGGATGACAGCCTCGCCGAGGACGAGCAGGTGCCGGACGCCCGACGACGGCCGCGTCGGGTCGGTGTACGTGGCGTGGTCCGTCACCGCGGCCGGGTCGAGCACGACGACGTCGGCGTCGGCCCCGACCCCCAGGTGGCCCTTGCGGCGCGCGTCCGGGACGAAGGACAGCACCTGCGCCGGCAGCCAGGAGCAGCGGCGGAAGGCCTCGCTCCAGTCCCAGGTCCCGGAGCCCACCATGAGCCGCAGTGACTTCGCGTAGGTGCCCGCCGTGCGCGGGTGCGTCGACCCGCCCGGCGGCAGCGGCCACTGACGGCTGTCCATCGCGCCGTCTGGGAAGAACACCGGCATCGCGTCACTGGCCACGATCGCCCCAGGGAACTCCAGCGACCGGCGCAGCAGCAGGGCGTCGGCCTCGACCTGCTCGTCGAGCAGCTCGACGATGACCGAGGTGCCGGGCTCCTCGGCGCGCAGCTGCCGCAGCCGGTGCTCGTCCGCGATCCGCTCGCCGGTCGCGACCACGACCAGCGACCGCGGGGTGAGCCCCCACGCCGGCAGTCGTTCCGGGGCCAGGAAGAAGGCGCCGATGCCGGTGCTCCCCGCGCCGTAGGGGTAGGCCTCCACCGTCACCCGGGACCCCTCGGCCTGCGCCGCCGCGAGGGTCTGCAGCACTCGCTCCACATGCCGGCGCGACGTCGAGTTCACGTGGCAGTGGTGCATGTGCGCGCCGGTCTCGGCCGCCACCTGCGTGATCTCCAACGACCCGTCGACAGGGGTGGTCGGATCTGCCTCGACGAGCTCGCGCACGTGCGTGTACGTCGCGACGCCGGCCTCGGCGGCCAGCCGGCCCACGGCGAGCAGCTCGCGCGGGTCGGTGCGCGGGGCGTAGCCCATGAGGACGCCGATGCCGAGCGCGCCGTCCGCGAGCTCGTCGCGCAGCAGCGCCAGCCAGGCGTCCAGCTCGGCCGGGGTGGAGGTGCGCTGCCAGTCCTCGTTGCCGAGGATCGACAGGCCCTTCACGATCGAGGCCTCCTCGTCGATGCCGGCGAGGACCTTGCTGCGCGCGCCGCCCCAGCTGGCGGAGAAGCCGAAGTTCAGCGGCCGGCCCTCGGCGGCCGCGTCGGCGTAGGCCTTGCCCACCGGCATGAGCCCGGCCTCCAGGTCGAGCGCGGTGGTCACGCCGTCGAACGCCTGCAGGCGCTGGCCGGCCACCGTGTGCACGTGGCTGTGCAGGTCGACGAAGCCCGGCCCGACGACGAGCCCGCTGACGTCGAGCACGGTGTCGCCGGCCAGGTCCGGTCCGACGGCCGCGACGCGGCCGCCCTCGACGAGCAGGTCGGTGACCTCGTCGCGGTCGTTGCCCGGGTCGACGACCCGCCCCCCGCGCAGGACGACGGACATCAGCGGACCTCCTCGATCAGGGACGCCAGCAACCTGGCCCGGGGCTCGACGTGGGACAGCAGGACGTGCTCGCCTTCCGCGTGCGCGCCGTCGCCGACGGCGCCGAGCCCGTCGAGCGTGGGCACGCCGATCCCGGCGGTGAAGTTGCCGTCCGACCCGCCGCCGACGGCGACGCCGCGCAGGTCGGCCACGCCGGCGGCCGGCGCGAGCTGGCGGGCGATGGCGAACAGGTCGGCCGACGACGCAGCGTCGAGCGGTGGTCGGTTGACGCCACCGCCGAGCTCGAGCCGGGTGCCGGGCACCACGGGCTCCGCCGCCACGAGGGCGCGCAGGTCCCGCTCCACCCGGTCCAGCTCGGCGGGCACCGCGGCGCGGACGTCCAGGGCGGCACTCGCTGCGGCCGGCACGGTGTTGGTCGTGGTCCCCGCCGCGAGCACGGTGGGCGTCACCGTCGTGCCGCGGTCGGCCCTGCCGAGCTCCGCGATCGCGACCAGCGCGTGCGCGAGGGCGAGCCCGGCGTTGGCGCCCTTCTCCGGCTCCAGGCCGGCGTGGGCCGCCCGGCCGGTAACCGTCACGTCGTACAGCGCGATGCCCTTGCGGGCGGTCTTGAGCGCACCGGCGGCGGACGGCTCGCAGACGAAGGTGGCCGCCAGGCCGCGGGCGCTGTCGCGCACCAGGTCGGCGGAGGTGGGGGAGCCGAGCTCCTCGTCGGCGGTGACCAGCAGCCGCACCCCGTCGAGCCGGTCCAGCAGCGACAGCGCGAGCAGGGCCTGCACCAGTCCGGCCTTCATGTCGAAGACGCCGGGCCCGGTGGCCACGTCCCCGTCGAGGAGGAAGGGCCAGCGGGCGAGGGTGCCCATCGGCCACACCGTGTCGACGTGGCCGAGCACCAGCACCCGCGGGTCGCCCCAGGTCCAGGACAGGTGGGTCCGTCCGCCGACCTCGACCCGCTCGGGCGGGCCGCCGTCGAGGTGGGTCACGACCAGCCCGGCCAGCAGCTCGCCGCACCGGCGGGTGGCGTCCGCGTCGGCGGAGGGGCTCTCGCACGAGACCAGCTCGCCGAGCGCCGCCGTCGTCCAGGAGGTCCCGCTCATCGGCGGGTCCGCAGCTGCAGCCACACGACGAGCCGCACGTCGGCATCCGCCAGGTCGACCCCGAACAGCTCGCGGACGCGCCGCAACCGGTAGCGGAAGGTGTTGGGGTGCACGTTGACGCTCTCCGCTGCGGCGGGCACGTCGGCGTTGGCGGCGAGGTAGGCCAGCACCGACGCGGCGTACGGCGTGCCCTGCTCGGCGTCGTGCCGGAGCATCCGGTCGACCGCGGGCAGCCGCAGGTGGGCGGACGAGGCAAGGTGCCGCTGCAGGTCGAGCAGCACCACCTGCGCGACGACGTCCTCGACGAGGGAGACCTCGCCGGGCGCGACCAGGCGCAGCACCGCGTCCGCGTCCCGTCGCGACTGTGCGACCTCGTGCAGGCCGGCG
>JAOPVD010000114.1 GCA_025966295.1 Frankiales bacterium
GACTGCGCGGCCGACAGCCCGACCGCGGCCGCGGACACCCGGGCGGCGGTCGCGGGCGGCGGTGCCGGCGCCTCCACGACCGGAACCGGCACCGCGGCCGGCGAGTCGGTACGGGCCCGTCGCTTGGCGGTCACCGACTTGGGGCCGTAGCCGACGAGGGTCGCGGTGCGTCCGGTCGGTCCGACCTCGCCGATGAGCGCGCCCTGCGCCACCGCCGGCGCCGGCACCAGGTCCGCCACCTCGGGGTGCTCGCTGACGACCTCGCTGACCGGCAGGTCACCGGCAGCCGGGTCGGTGTCCACGCTGATGATGACCGCACCGACATCGACGGTGCTGCCGGCCTCGTGGTGGATCCGCGTCACCACGCCGGCGTACGGCGAGGGCACCTCGACGGCGGCCTTCGCAGTCTCCACCTCGACGATCGGTTGGTTGAGCGCGATCGCCTCGCCGGGCTGCACCAGCCAGCGCAGGATCTCGCCCTCGGTCAGGCCCTCGCCGAGATCCGGCAGCTTGAAGTCCTTCACCCGCGACATGGCTAGTACCGCAGGGCGGTGTCGACGACGTGGAGCACCCGGTCGAGGTCGGGGAGGAACTCCTCCTCCATCCGCGACGGCGGGTAGGGGGTGTTGTAGCCGGTGACGCGCAGCACCGGGGCCTCCATCTCGTAGTACAGCTGTTCGGAGAGCCGGGCGGCGATCTCCGCCCCGAGGCCGACCGACGACGACGCCTCGTGGACGACCACGGCACGCCGGGTCCGCCGTACCGACTCGAAGACGGTCGGGAAGTCCAGCGGCGACAGCGACCGCAGGTCCAGCACCTCCAGGTCACGGCCGTCCTCCTCGGCCGCGCTGGCGGCGTCCAGGCAGGTCTTCACCATCGGCCCGTAGGCGATCAGGGTGAGGTCGGTGCCCCGGCGCACCACCCGCGCCCCCCAGAGCGGATCGGGCGTGCCGGTGGTGTCGACCTCGGCCTTCTCCCAGTAGCGCCGCTTGGGCTCCAGGAACACGATCGGGTCGTCGCTCGCGATGGCCTGCTGGACCATGAAGTAGGCGTCCACCGGGTTCGAGCACGCCACCACCTTCAGCCCCGGGGTGTGGGCGAAGTAGGCCTCCGGCGACTCGCTGTGGTGCTCGACCGCGCCGATGCCACCGCCGAACGGGATGCGGATGACGACCGGCATCTTCACCAGGCCGCGGGAGCGGGCGTGCATCTTCGCCAGCTGGCTGACGATCTGGTCGTAGGCCGGGAAGACGAAGCCGTCGAACTGGATCTCGCAGACCGGCCGGTAGCCGCGCATGGCGAGCCCGATCGCGGTGCCGACGATCCCCGACTCGGCGAGCGGGGTGTCGAAGACACGTTCCTCCCCGAAGTCCTTCTGCAGGCCGTCGGTGACCCGGAAGACCCCTCCCAGCCGGCCGATGTCCTCGCCCATGAGGACGACCTTGTCGTCCCTGTCCATTGCCGCCCGCAAGCCCTCGTTGAGGGCCTTGGCCATCGTCAGCTGGGCCATCAGTGCCCCCCTCCCGCGAAGCCGGCGTGGTAGGTCGCGAAGGCGGCGCGCTCCTCCGCGAGCAGCGGCGTCATCTCGTCGTAGACGTAGTCGAACATCGTGACCGGGTCCGGGTCGGGCATCTCGAGGCAGCCCTTGCGGATCCGGGCGGCGAGCTCATCGGCGTCGGCCTCGACCTTCTCGAAGAACGCGCTGTCGACGATCTGCTGCTTGTACAGGAAGGACTTCATCCGCTCGAGCGGGTCCTTGAGCTTCCACGCCTCGAGCTCGCTGGCGAGCCGGTAGCGGGTGGGGTCGTCCGAGGTGGTGTGCGCGCCCATCCGGTAGGTGAAGGCCTCGATGAGGGTCGGCCCCTGGCCGGTGCGGGCGCTGTCGAGCGCCGCCCGGGTGACGGCGTAGGAGGCAAGGACGTCGTTGCCGTCGACGCGCACCCCGGGGAAGCCGAAGCCCTCGGCCCGCTTGTAGAGCGGGATCCGGCTCTGCGTCGCCGTGGGGGTCGAGATGCCCCACTGGTTGTTCTGGCAGAAGAAGACGATCGGGCTGTTGTAGACGCTCGCCCACACGAAGGCCTCGTTGACGTCGCCCTGACTGGAGGCGCCGTCGCCGAAGTAGGCAATGACGGCCTCGCCGGTGTCCGGATCCCCGACCGCGCCGTCCTTGGTGATCCCCATCGCGTAGCCGGTCGCGTGCAGGGTCTGGCTGACGATGACGATCGTGTAGAGGTTGAAGCGCTTGTCCTGCGGGTCCCAGCCGCCGTTGCTCACGCCGCGGAACAACGAGAGCAGGTGCAGCGGGTCCACCTCACGGCACCAGGCGACGCCGTGCTCGCGGTAGGTCGGGAACGCGAAGTCCTGCGGCCGCAGCGCCCGGCCGGACCCGACCTGCGCCGCTTCCTGGCCGAGCAGCGCCGCCCAGATGCCCAGCTCGCCCTGCCGCTGCAGCGCGGTGGCCTCCACGTCGATCCGCCGGACCAGCACCAGGTCCCGGTAGAAGCTGCGGTACTCCTCGTCGGTGAGCTCGACGTCGTAGTCGGGGTGGTGCACGCGCTCACCCTCGGGGGTGAGCAGCTGGACCAGCGGGGTCGCTTCGGGGACCGTCACGCATGCTCCTCGTGCGCTCGGCTGCCGGTCCGGGATCGCCGGCCCGTCAGGGGCGGGTGCCGTACGTCACCGGGTGCCGCAGGTGAGCGGGTCCCGGCCCGTAGGGCGCCATCGTGACACGTCGGAGCCGCCGATGTGACGCAGCTCTCGAAGACGCCGGGTCAGCGGGACCGGCGGCCGGGCTTCGCGTGCTTGCCGCGGGGCTCGCGGTCCGTGCGACCTGCCTCCGCCTTGTCGCTGTCGCGCCGGTCGTCGGAGTCCGCGACCTTGCCCTGCTTGGCGTGCTTGCGGTTGTCGTCCTTGCGGTCCTTGCGGTGCATGCGGCCCGTGCGGTCGTCGTCGTCGCGGTCCTTGCCGTCCGCGGAGTCGCGATCGTCGTCCTCGGACGGCGTGCTCGGCGCGGGCTGCACCACCGGCGGCACCACGGGCAGCGGGACACGCGGCACGTGCACCGGAGGCGGCACGACAATGACGGGCGGCACGACCACGGGCGGCTTGACCACGGGGGGACCCACGACGGGCGGACCCACGACCGGCGGCGGGACCGCCGGGGGTCCGATCACCGGCGGCAGGCCGGGCAGCGCGGGGACGTCCGGCAGTTCGATGATCGGTCCCTGCACGGCGCCGCCACCGCCTCCGACGATCGGGACGAGCGGAACCGTGAGGGTGCGCCGGCCCGGCTCCGGGCGCTGGCCGAGCGCATCGCGCAGTGCCTGCTCGGTCGGGTCGGCGAGGACAGGCTGCGCGCCGAAGGTGCCGGCGACCCGGTCGACGACCACCGTCGCGGGCGCCGTACCGGCGTCCACGGCCCACGCGCCCTGGGGCAGCGAGGTGGCAGAGGTCGAGCGGCTGGTCCCGTGGGCCACCAGGACCGCGGTGCCGCCGGAGGCGAGGGTGACGAGGGCGGCGGTGGTCGCCCCGAACGCGAGCTTGGAGGTGCCCTGCACGCGCAGCAGGCCGGACGGGGAACTGGACGGAACGTTGGTGCCTTCGCCCCTCGAGCTGTCCCTCATGCGCCCCTCCCCGCGGCCGATGTCGTCACAGTGTGCCACGAATATACGACAGAGCGTCGCAAGGCAGGCGCAACCGCCTAGACGGTGTGTCTAGGCGAGGGTGCCCCCTCGGCGGGCCGTTGCCAAGATCCAAATGGCGTAGCCCGGACTACGGCGTCGCGGCCTCGGCGACCCGCTTGAGCGCCGCCAGGGTGTGCTCGATGTTCACCGCGGTGGACGCTTCGCCCCGGCCCTTCACGCCGCTGACCAGCGCGCCGAGCGCCTTGGTCCAGCCCCAGCGCCGGTCCGCCCAGCTCTCGGTGATGGTGCAGGCGCCGTCGCCGTCGGCCGCGATGTCGTAGGACCACTCGGCGACCGGGATGCCGACCGACGTCACCGCGAACGCGAAGGACCGGCCGGGGGCGCACCTGGTGACCGTCACACCGGTGCGCCAGCGGCGCCAGCCGTTGCGGTTGTGGCCCCGGAAGCGGGCCCCTACGACCGGCCCGGTGGCGCCGCCCCGCCACGAGCCCCCGGTGTTCTCGGGGCTGAGCGCCCCCATCGCGGGCAGGTCGCTCACCAGGTCCCACACCCGCTGCGCCGGGGCCTCCACGTGCATGCTCCTGCTGACCGTCATGGCGCGAGGGTAGGCCGCAGGCCGCGCTGACTACGGTGGGGGCGTGACCTGGCCCCGCCCCGTGCCGCTCATCGGTGACGCCACCTCGGCGGCCGAGCGGGCCGACGCACCTGACGCCTGGGCCTTCGACCCGGCCGTGCGGGCCGGCCTGTACGACGTGGTCGCCGGCCGGCGCGACGTGCGGCGCTACCGCCCCGACCCGGTGCCGGACGACCTGCTGACCCGGGTCCTGACGGCCGGCCACCAGGCGCCGTCGGTGGGCCACTCGCAGCCGTGGCGGTTCGTGGTCGTGCGCGACCCGGCGATCCGCGAGCAGGCCGCCTGGATGGCCGACCAGGAGCGCCTGGCGCAGGCGGCCCTGCTCGAGCCGGAGGCGGCCCGGCAGCTGCTCGACCTGCAGCTCGAGGGCATCCGCGAGGCTCCGCTCGGCGTCGTGGTCTGCTGCGACCGCCGGGTGCCGGCCGCGGGGGTGCTGGGCCGGGCGACCTTCCCGGACGCCGACCTGTGGTCGTGCGCCTGCGCCATCCAGAACCTCTGGCTCGCCGCCCGCGCCGAGGGCCTCGGCCTGGGCTGGGTGACGCTGTTCGATCCCGCCCAGCTGGCCGGCCTGCTCGGGCTGCCCGACGGCGTGGTGACGCTCGGCTGGCTGTGCCTGGGCTGGCCCGACGAGCGGCCGCCCGCGCCCGGGCTGGAGCGGGCCGGCTGGTCGAAGCGCCAGCCGCTCGCCGACGTCGTCCTGACCGACCGCTGGGCAGACGGTGCCGCGCCGGTCTCGCGGCTGCGAGCGCCGGCGCCGCGGGCGGTGGTCGCGGCCCGCGACGAGGCCGACCGGCTGCTCACCCCGCCGGGCTCGCTGGGGGTGCTGGACCGGGCCGTCGAC
>JAOPVD010000150.1 GCA_025966295.1 Frankiales bacterium
GCAGACGGGGCAGTCCAGCGGGTGGTTGATGAGCAGCAGCTCGAGGGTGCCGCGCTGCGCCTTCTCGGCCACCGGCGAGGTCAGCTGGGTGCGGACGACCATGCCCTCGGTGACCGTCGTGGTGCAGGACGCGAGCGGCTTGCGCTGGCCCTCGACCTCGACGATGCACTGGCGGCAGGCGCCCACCGGGTCGAGCAGCGGGTGGTCGCAGAAGCGCGGGATCTGGATGCCGACGAGCTCGGCGGCCCGGATGACGAGGGTGCCCTTGGGCACCTGCACCTCGAAGCCGTCGATGGTCAGCGTGACGAGGTCGCTCTGGACGGCCACGTCCTGGGTCGCGGTCATGCGTTCACTCCGCCGAAGATGGTGCTGGCGACCGGGTCGAACGGACAGCCGCCGGACGTCAGGTGCTGGACGAACTCGTCGCGGAACAGCTGCACGCCGCTGACGATGGGGCTGGTCGCGCCGTCCCCGAGGGCGCAGAACGACCGGCCGAAGATGTTGTCGCAGGTGTCGAGGAGCACGTCGATGTCGTCCTCGCTGGCCTGGCCGGCCTCGAGCCGCTCGAGGATCTGCACCATCCAGTAGGTGCCCTCCCGGCAGGGCGTGCACTTGCCGCAGGACTCGTGCGCGTAGAACTCGGTCCAGCGCAGCACCGCCCGCACCACGCAGGTGGTGTCGTCGAAGCACTGCAGCGCCTTGGTGCCGAGCATCGAGCCGGCGGCGGTGACGCCCTCGTAGTCGAGCGGCACGTCCAGGTGCTCGGCCGTGAGCAGCGGCGTGGAGGAGCCGCCGGGGGTCCAGAACTTCAGCGTCCGGCCCTCCCGCATGCCGCCGGACAGCTCGAGCAGCTGGCGCAGCGTGATGCCGAGCGGCGCCTCGTACTGCCCGGGCCGCTTCACGTGGCCGGACAGCGAGTACAACGTGAAGCCCTTGCTCTTCTCGGTGCCCATGCCGGCGAACCAGTCGGCGCCGCCGAGCACGATCGCCGGGACCGAGGCGATCGACTCGACGTTGTTGACGACGGTCGGGCAGGCGTAGAGCCCGTGCGTGGCCGGGAACGGCGGGCGCAGCCGCGGCTGGCCGCGGTAGCCCTCGAGCGAGTCGAGCAGCGCCGTCTCCTCGCCGCAGATGTAGGCGCCGGCACCGGCGTGCACGACCAGGTCGAGGTCGTAGCCGCTGCCGTGGATGTTGGTGCCGAGATGCCCGGCGGCGTAGGCCTCCTGGACGGCCTCCTGCAGCCGGCGGATCACGTGCACGACCTCGCCGCGGACGTAGATGAACGCCTGGCTGGCCCGGATCGCGTAGGAGGCGATGATGACGCCCTCGACCAGCGCGTGCGGGTTGGCGAGCATGAAGGGCACGTCCTTGCAGGTGCCGGGCTCGGACTCGTCGGCGTTGACGACCAGGTAGTGCGGCTTCGCGCCCTGGCCCTCGGGGCCCTGCGGGATGAAGCCCCACTTCATGCCGGTCGGGAAGCCGGCGCCGCCCCGGCCGCGCAGGCCGGAGTCCTTGACGAGCTGGATGAGGGCGTCGGGCTCCATGCCGAGGGCGGTGTCCAGCGCCTCGTAGCCGCGGTGCCGGGTGTAGCCCGCGAGCGTGAACGAGTCCGGCTCGTCCCAGTGCGCGGACAGCACGGGGGTGAAGACCACGTCAGGACTCCTTGCCGGGGAAGGCAGGGGCGACGTCGCCGCGCTGCTTGGCGATCTCGAGGCCCGCGAGGGTGGCCGGGCCGGCCGGCACGCCCTCCTTGCCGAGACCGTCGTTGAAGCCCGCGAGCACCCGGGAGACCTCCTTGAAGGTCGTCAACGTGGACGGCCCGCGGGTGGGCGGCGGCGGGGCGCCGGCGCGGAGGGCGTCGACGAGCGCGCGCGCCGACTGCGGCGTCTGGTCGTCGTAGAACTCCCAGTTGACCATCACCACCGGCGCGTAGTCGCACGCCGCGTTGCACTCGAGGTGCTCGAGGCTGACGGTGCCGTCGGGCAGCGTCTCGTTGTGGCCGATGCCCAGGTGGTCCTTGAGCGAGGCGAAGATCGCGTCGCCGCCGAGGACCGCGCACAGCGTGTTGGTGCAGACCCCGACGTGGTAGTCCCCGGCCGGCTTGCGGCGGTACATCGTGTAGAAGGTCGCGACCGCGCCGACCTCGGCCTTGGTGAGGGCGAGCTCCTCGGCGCACAGCGCGATGCCGGCCGGCGAGACATAGCCCTGCACCGACTGCACCAGGTGCAGCATCGGGAGCAGCGCCGACCGCGGCTTCGGGTAGCGGGCGATGATCTCGCGCGCCTCCGCCCGCGTCTGCTCGGTCAGGGGCGGGATGCCGTCGGGGACCACAGTGGTCTCCGGCAGGCCGAGGCCGACAACATTTCCAGGCGCGTCCACTTAGCGGTCCACTCCACCCATGACGGGGTCGATCGAGGCGACGGCCGCGATGGCGTCCGCGAGGAGCGCGCCCTCGCACATGGCCGACGCGGCCTGCAGGTTGACGAAGCTTGGCTCGCGGACGTGGACGCGGAACGGCCGCGTGCCCCCGTCGCTCACCGCGTGCACCCCGAGCTCGCCGCGGGGCGACTCGATGGCGCTGTAGACCTGACCGGCCGGGACCCGGAAGCCCTCGGTCACCAGCTTGAAGTGGTGGATGAGCGCCTCCATCGAGGTGCCCATGATCTTCTTGACGTGGTCGAGGGACTGGCCCATGCCGTCGCTGCCCAGCGCCAGCTGCGCCGGCCAGCCGATCTTCTTGTCCTGGACCATGACCGGCCCGGGCGCGAGCCGGTCGAGCGCCTGCTCCACGATCTTGAGCGACTCGTGGATCTCGCGCAGCCGTACCCGGAAGCGGGCCCAGGCGTCGGCGCCGGTCTCGGTCGGCACGTCGAACTCGTAGTTCTCGTAGCCGCAGTAGGGCTCCACCTTGCGCAGGTCCCAGGCCAGCCCGGCCGACCGCAGGATCGGGCCGGTGACGCCCAGGGCGAGGCAGCCCTGCAGGTCCAGGTAGGCGACGTCCTGGGTGCGCTTCTGCCAGATCGGGTTGCCGGTCAGCAGGTCGTCGTACCCGGGCAGCCGCTCGGGCAGCACCTTGAGCAGCTCGCGGACCTTCTCGACCGCGCCCGGGGGCAGGTCCTGCGCCACGCCGCCGGGGCGGACGTAGGCGTGGTTCATGCGCAGCCCGGTGATGGTCTCGAGCACGTCCAGGACCAGCTCGCGCTCCCGGAAGCCGTTGGTCATGGCGGTCAGCGCGCCGAGCTCCATGCCACCGGTCGCCAGCCACACCAGGTGCGAGGCGATCCGGTTCAGCTCCATGCAGAGCACCCGGATGGTCTGCGCCCGCTCCGGCACCTCGACGCCGAGCAGCTTCTCGACCGCCAGGCAGTACGCCGTCTCGTTGAAGATCGGCGCCAGGTAGTCCATGCGCGTCACGAAGGTGACGCCCTGCGTCCAGTTCCGGTACTCCATGTTCTTCTCGATGCCGGTGTGCAGGTAGCCGATCACCGTGCGCGCACTGGTGACCGTCTCCCCCTCCAGCTCGAGGACGAGCCGGAGCACGCCGTGCGTCGAGGGGTGCTGCGGGCCCATGTTGACGACCATCCGCTGGTCGTCGGCGGCCCCCGCGATCACGCTGTCCCAGTCGCCACCGGTGACGGTGTAGACGGTGCCCTCGGTGGTCTGCCGCTCACCGGCGGCGTACGGGTCGCTGTCGAGGGTCGTCACGCGTACGCCCTCCTCTCGTCCGGCGGCGGGATGCTCGCGCCCTTGTACTCGACCGGGATGCCGCCGAGCGGGTAGTCCTTGCGCTGCGGGTGGCCGTCCCAGTCGTCCGGCATGAGGATCCGGGTCAGCGCCGGGTGGCCGTCGAAGACGATCCCGAACATGTCGTAGGCCTCGCGCTCCTGGAAGTCCGCGGTCGGGTAGACCGACGTGACCGAGGGCAGGTGCGGGTCCTCGACCGTGACTGCCGCCTCGACGCGCAGCCGCCGGCGGTAGGTCAGCGAGGTGAAGTGGTAGACGGCGTGCAGCCGCGCCTCCTGCGCCGGGTAGTCCACGCCGGACACCGACGACAGCAGCTCGAAGCGCAGGTCGGGGTCGTCGCGCAGGACCTGGGCGACCTCCCGGACGGCCTGCGGCCGGACGTGGATGGTGAGCTCGCCGCGGTCGACGACGACCCGCAGGACGTGGTCGCCGAAGCCGGGCCAGGCCGCCTCGAGGGCGTCGGTGGCCTCGTCGAACCAGCCGCCGTACGGCTTGGGAGTCCCGAGCGCCGCGTCGGCGCGCGGGACCAGGCCGCCGAAGCCGCTGGTGTCGCTGCCGAAGACGGCGCCGAACAGGTCCTGCCCGCTCGTGGCGACCGCCTCGGCGGGGGTGACGGCGGACGGCGTCAGGTGCGTGCCGCCGGTGCTGGCGGCCCCGGTCGGGTCGGCCTCACCGGAGGGGGTGACAGTGCCCTCGCTCATGCCTCACTCGCAGCCCGGGCGGCCTTCTTGCCGTCCTTGGTGTAGCGGACCGAGCTGGCAACGAGCTCGCGCGGCTGGTAGTCGTGCAGCTCGCGACGACGCGCGTTGGCGCCGAGCGGCTCCTCCATGATCTTGTCGTGCAGCTTGAGGATCGCGTCGATGAGCATCTCCGGGCGCGGCGGGCAGCCGGGCAGGTAGATGTCGACGGGCACGATGTGGTCGACGCCCTGGACGATCGCGTAGTTGTTGAACATGCCGCCGGAGCTGGCGCACACGCCCATCGCGATGACCCACTTGGGCTCCGGCATCTGGTCGTAGATCTGCCGCACGACCGGCGCCATTTTCTGCGACACCCGGCCCGCGACGATCATGAGGTCGGCCTGCCGCGGCGAGGCGCGGAAGACCTCCATGCCGAAGCGCGCGAGGTCGTAGCGGCCGGCGCCGGTCGCCATCATCTCGATGGCGCAGCACGCCAGGCCGAACGTCGCCGGCCACAGCGAGGACTTGCGCGACCAGTTGACGACCTTCTCGACGCTCGTCAGGACGATGCCGCTGGGGAGCTTCTCTTCCAGACCCATAGGACTAGTCCCACTCCAGACCGCCGCGCCGCCAGACATAGGCGTACGCGACGAAGACGGTGCCGATGAACAGGACCATCTCGACCAGGCCGAACAGGCCGAGCTGACCGAAGGCCACGGCCCATGGGTAGAGGAAGATGATCTCGATGTCGAAGACGATGAACAGCATCGCCGTCAGGTAGAACTTGATCGGGAACCGGCCGCCGCCCATGGGCTGCGGGGTCGGCTCGATCCCGCACTCGTAGGCGTCGTACTTGGCCCGGTTGTAGCGCTTGGGCCCGGTGAAGGTCGCGGCGCCGACCGAGAAGGCGGCGAAGCCGAAGGCGAGCACGAACAGCACGATGATCGGCAAGTAGTACTGCAGCACGCTCGTGCTCCCTCCTGTTGTGTCGTCGCCGGGTGGTGCGCGTCACGCGCCGCCTGGCAGCCTACGGGTTTGAGTCGTCGGCTCAGGCCGCGGGGGCGACCTTGACCAGGCCGTTGACGACCCGGTCCAGGGCGTCCCCACCACGGGGGTCCGTGAGGTTGGCCAGGAGCTTCAAGGTGAACTTCATGAGCAGCGGCCGCGGTAGGCCGTACTTCGTCGCGACCTTCATGACCTGGGGGTTGCCGATGAGCGACACGAAGACCCGGCCGAGCGTGAAGTAGCCGCCGTAGGTCGCCTTCATGGCCGCGGGGTAGGCCTGCAGGGCCCGCTCGCGCGCCGGCCCCTCCGGCCGGGCCAGGGCCTGGACGGCGACCTCGGCCGCCAGGCGGCCGGACTCCATCGCGTACGCGATGCCCTCGCCGTTGAACGGGTTGACCGCGCCGGCGGCGTCGCCGACGAGCAGCATCCCGTCGCGGTAGTGCGGCTGCCGGTTGAACCCCATGGGCAGCGCAGCGCCGCGGATCGGGCCGCGGGCGTGCTCCTCGTCGTACTGCCACTCCGGCGGCATGGACGAGGTCCAGCGGGCCATCAGGTCCCGGTAGTTGGTGTCCTGCCAGGCCTTGGTGGTGTTGAGGATGCCGAGCCCGACGTTGGACGTGCCGTCGCCGACGCCGAAGACCCAGCCGTAGCCGGGGAGCAGGTCGCCGGTGGGGGTGCGCAGCTCGAGCCAGGACTCGAGCATGTCGTCGTCGTGGCGGGGGCTCTCGTAGTAGCGCCGGACGGCCACGCCCATGGGGCGGTCGTCGCGCTTGTTGATCCCCTGGGAGATGGCGAGCCGCGCGCTGACGCCGTCGCACGCGATCGTGAGCGGCGCGCGGTAGGTCGTCGCGGTCTTCTCCGGGCCCACCTTGGCGCTCACGCCGACGATCCGGCCGTTCTCCACGACCGGGCCGGTGACGTTGGTCAGGGTCTGCAGGCGGGCGCCGGCCTTTTGTGCGTTCTGCGCCAGCAGGTCGTCGAAGTCCAGCCGCGGCCGGACCAGCCCGTAGTTGGGGTAGGACGCGAGGTCCGGCCAGGGCAGCTCGAGCTGCACGCCGCCGCCGAGGATGCGCAGGCCGCGGTTGTGGATGAACCCGTTGGCCGGGCTGGTGTCGATGCCCATGTCGACGAGGGTCTTCACGGCGCGCGGGGTGAGGCCGTCGCCGCAGACCTTCTCGCGGGGGAAGCTGGTCTTCTCGAGCAGCAGGACATCGAGGCCGGCCTGCGCCAGGGCGTGCGCGGTCGAGCTGCCGCCAGGGCCGGCGCCGACGACGATGACGTCGGCGTCCTGCTGCGCGGTCACGTGGCTCTCCCTCTCGCTTGTGAATGTTTTCACGAGCGAGGCTCCAGTGTAGAGCCCGCTGATCTCCCCGCCACACCCCCCAGGGGCTAGCTGGGGTTGCTGCCGCGGTGCAGGGCGACGATGCCACCGGTCAGGTCGCGCCAGCCGACCTGACCCCAGCCGGCCCGCTGCAGCTCCGCGGCCAGCCCGGCCTGGTCGGGCCAGGCCCGGATCGACTCGGCCAGGTAGACGTAGGCCGCCGGGTCGCTGCTCACCCGGGTCGCCACCGCCGGCAGCAGCCGCATCAGGTACTCGACGTAGAGGGTGCGCAACGCCTTCCTGGTGGGGTGGCTGAACTCGCAGACCACCAGCCGGCCGCCGGGCTTGGTGACCCGGCGCAGTTCGCGCAGCGCCAGCCCGGTGTCCGAGGTGTTGCGCAGCCCGAACGAGATCGTCACCGCGTCGAAGGACGCGTCCGCGAACGGCAGCCGCAGCGCGTCGCCGGCCACCAGGTCGACGCCCTTGCCGCGGCCGATCCGGAGCATCCCGAGCGAGAAGTCGCAGCCAACGACGCGGGCCCCGCTGCGGGCCAGCGCCACGCTGCTGGTCGCGGTACCGGCCGCGAGGTCCAGCACGGTCTCGCCGGGCTGCAGCGCCAGGGCGTCGGTGACGGCGGTCCGCCAGCCCCGGTCCTGGCCGAGCGACAGCACGGTGTTGGTGAGGTCGTACCGGGCCGCCACCTCGTCGAACATCGCGGCGACGTCGGCGGGGTCCTTGTCCAGGGAGGCGCGGGTCACCGGTCCATCATCGCCGGTGCACCAGCCGGCCGCCGAGGACGGTCGCGACGCACCGGCCGGCGCCGTGCTCGACCAGGTCCCGGTACGGCTCGGCGGTGGGTACGTCGAAGACCGCCAGGTCGGCC
This sequence comes from Frankiales bacterium, assembly GCA_025966295.1. Lineage (GTDB taxonomy): Bacteria > Actinomycetota > Actinomycetes > Mycobacteriales > SCTD01 > RYN-111. The sequence goes on from JAOPVD010000150.1 coordinate 7,634, forward strand.
CGGCCGCCGGGGTGCAGCCGGCCGAGGTCGCGGCCGAGCGCCTGCGCCCCGCCGAGCGTGAGGGCCCGCACCACCGCCTCCTCGGGGTCGTCGAGGCCCTGCTTGCGGGCCAGGTCGCAGGTGGCCCGCGCCTCGGCGAGCAGGTCGAGGTCGGGCACGCTGGCCAGCGAGTCGGTGCCGATCGCCACCGGGCTGCCCTCGGCGAGGTAGTCCGCCACCGGTGCCTCACCGGCGTGCAGCACCGCGTTGGAGCGGGTGCAGAGCGCCACCACGGTCTGCCGCTCGCGCAGCAGCGCGCGGTCGGCCGCGTCGACGTGCACGCCGTGCGCGACGTGCACGTCCGGGCCGAGCCCGCCGAGCTCGTCGCAGTGCCGGACGGCGCTGACCCCGCTGCCCCGGCCGGCCAGCTCGAACTCGAAGCCGAACCGCTCGACGAAGTGCGCGAACGCCCCCGTGCCCGACAGCACCCACTCGGCCTCGTCGGTGGTCTCCGCCAGGTGCGGGTGCAGCCGCACGCCGCGCTCGCGGGCCAGGTCGACCAGCTGCCCGAAGACGCCGGTACTGAGCGTGTACAGCGTGTGCGGGCTGATGCCGCGCTCCCGGCCGAGGGTGCCGAGCAGCACCTCCAGCCGCTCCAACGCGAGAGGCCAGCCGCGGGCGTCGACGCCCGCGAGCTCGGCGTACGAGATGCCTTGCAGGCCCAGGGAACCGGCCACCGCGATGGCCGGTCCGCGGGTGACGACGTCGGCGACCGCGGTGGTGCCGGACTTCAGCAGCTGGTGCGCGGAGCCGCGGGCGCTGACCTGCCAGTCGACGTCGGTCATGCCCTTGCGCCGGCGGGTGAGCTCGGCGATCCACTGCGCGAACGGCAGGTCGCTCCGGGCGAGGTCGGCGAACGGCGGGCCGTACTCGAGGTGGGCGTGCGCGTTGACCAGGCCCGGCGTCAGGACGCCGCGCCAGTCGCGCACCCGCGCCCCCGGGGCCCGCCCCACCACGTCCTCGCGACGGCCGATGTCGACCACCCGGTCGTGCTCCACCAGCACGGCGCCGTCGCGCAGCGGCGGGCCGGTCATGGTGAGCACCACGGGCGCGGCGTGCACGGTGGCGGTCACGGCCCCATCCTGCCGGGCGACGCCCGGTCGGGCTCAGCCGGAGAAGGCCAGGTTCCCGTTGGCCGCGCCGAGCACGAAGGCCAACGCCGCCGCCACCAGCCCGATGACGTCGAGGAAGCGCTCCGACCGGGTGCGCGACACCAGCTGCCCCCAGAGACCACCGACCACCCCGACCGCGCCGCACGTCATGCCGGCGATCGGCGCGGCCAGGGCGACGAGCGTGAGACCGACCGCGCCCAGCACGAAGCTGGCGAGGGCGAGCACTCCGTCCAGCCCGTGGACGTCGGCCAGGTGGAGAGCAGCAGGAGCGTGCATCGGGACCTCCGGAACGCAGGCGTGCGGGGCACGGGGTCACGGCGTGCCCTGAGCGTGCTCCCGCAGCAGCGAGCGGGCAAGCGCCCCGCCTACGATGGACAGGTGTTACCCGCGCCGTCCGTCGACCTGCTCAAGGTCAGCACGGTGCCCGTGGACGACCCCGGCCCGCTGCTCGCGCTGCTGCCCGCGCACGGCGGGCTCGCCTGGACGCTCGGCGGCGAGGGCCTGGTCGGCTGGGGCGAGGCGGCGCGTGTCGAGCTGACCGGCCCCGACCGGTTCGCGCAGGCGCAGGCCTGGTGGGACCGGTTCGTGGCCGGCACCGACGTCCACGACGAGGTCGGGCTGCCCGGCACCGGCCTGGTCGCGTTCGGCTCGTTCGCCTTCGACGGCGACGCCGCCAGCTCGGTGCTCATCGTCCCGGACGTCGTCGTCGGTCACCGCGACGGCACCTGGTGGGTCACCACGGTCGGCGGCGCCTCGCCGGAGCTGCGGGTGCAGGCCGCCCCCTTGCCGCCGCAGCAGGTCAGCTTCGCCGACGGCGCCCGCAGCAGCACCGCCTGGATGGCCGTCGTGGCCGACGCGGTACGCCGGATCGAGGCGGGCGAGGTCGACAAGGTGGTGCTCGCCCGCGACGTCGAGGCGCTCAGCAGCACCCCGGTCGACGTCCGCTGGCCGCTGCAGCGGCTGGCCGGCAGCTACCCGGGCTGCTGGACCTTCTCGGTCGACGGCCTGCTGGGCGCCACCCCGGAGATGCTGGTCCGGCTGCGCGACGGGGTCGCCACCTCCCGCGTCCTGGCTGGCACCCTGCGCCGCAGCGGCGACGCCAACCAGGACCTCCGGCAGAGCGAGAGCCTGACCCGCTCCATCAAGGACATCGAGGAGCACGGCTACGGCGTCCGCTCGGTCGCCGACGCCCTCGCCCTGCACTGCACCACCGTGGACGTGCCGGCCGCGCCGTTCGTGCTCGAGCTGCCCAACGTCATGCACCTGGCCAGCGACGTGACCGGCACCGTCGCCGACGGCGCCACCTCGCTGGAGCTGGTCGCGTCGCTGCACCCGTCCGCGGCGGTGTGCGGTACGCCGACCGCGGTGGCGCTGGGGCTGATCCGCCAGCTCGAGGGCCTGACCCGCGGCCGGTACGCCGGTCCGGTCGGCTGGCTGGACGCCTCCGGCGACGGCGAGTGGGGGATCGCGCTGCGCTGCGGCGCGGTCGACCCGGACGACCCGCGGCGGGTCCGGCTGTTCGCCGGCTGCGGCATCGTGGCCGGCTCCGAACCGGTCCGGGAGCTGGCGGAGAGCACCGCCAAGCTGGTGCCGATGCGCGACGCCCTCCAGCCCTAGCGCTGCCCCTGCGTCATCGCAAGTGGCCCGCCTTCCGCCGTACCGGTGATGACGCACGGCGAGGGCAGGGGGGTCAGGCGAGGGCGGTGGCGACGGCGGCCCGCAGGCGACGGTCGAGCTCGACCGCCTCGTGCCGGTCGGTGCGCACCTCGACCACCCGTACGCCGCCGGTGGCGCGCAGCGCCGCCCGCAGCTCCTCCCGGGTCGTCGCCAGCCGGTACGGCGTCGCGGTGGCCCGGCACAGCGCGGCCAGGTCGACGCCGTGCGGCGTCCCGAAGACCCGCTCGAAGGCGGCGGCGTGCTCAGGTGCGCCCTGCTCCAGCAGCCCGAAGATGGCCCCGCCGTCGTTGTTGACCACCACGAAGGTCAGGTCCGGCCGCGGCTCGTCCGGCCCGACGACCATCCCGTTGCTGTCGTGCAGGAACGTCAGGTCGCCGAGCAGCGCGAACGCCTGCCCGCCGGCCGCGAGCGCCGCCCCCCAGGCCGTCGAGACGGTCCCGTCGATACCCGCCGCCCCGCGGTTGGCCAGCACCCGGACCCCGGGCCGGGCACCGGCCAGGAACAGGTCCCGCACCGGCTTCGACGACCCGACCACCAGCAGCCGGTCGGCCGCGGCCAGCACCTCGGCCGCCACCACCGGCTCGGACAGCCCGACCAGCACCTCGTCCACCGCGGCCCGGGCCGCCTTGCCGGCGGCCAGCCAGCCGGGCAACCACGAAGGGTCCAACCCGACCGCAGGCGACGGGACCGCGGGCAGCACCCGGCTGGCCCGCCGGCCCGGGTCCGACCAGACCCCGGCGGTCGCCACCACGTCGGACGGGGCGGCGCCGACCAGCCGGCCGACCGCCCGGCTCAGGGTGGGACGCCCCACCACGAGCACCCGGTCGGGGCGGTGCGCCTCCAGCCAGCCGTCGGTGCGCAGCACCAGCTCGGCGGCCTCCACCACCGTCGTGCCGGCGCCGGCGCTGGCGGACGGCTCGGCCACCACCGGCCAGCCGCGCGCCTGCGCCAGCCGCA
>JAOPVD010000153.1 GCA_025966295.1 Frankiales bacterium
CCGAGCGCATCGAGGTGGCTGCGCGGCACGCGGGTCCGGTCGACCTGCTCCGCGGCGGGGCGGAGCAGGTCGTCGGCGAGCCGTCTGGCGACCTCGGTGAGGGTCAGCCGTAGACCAGCCGGGTGACCCACTCCGCCACCAGCGCCGGCTTGGTCTCGCCCTCGATCTCGACCGTGACGGTGCGCGTCACCTGCAGCGTGTTGGGGTCCTTCTGCTCGACCGCGGACAGCACGCTGTTGGCGCGGATCTTCGAGTCGACCTTGACCGGGCTGACGAAGCGGACCTTGTCGAAGCCGTAGTTGACGCCCATGAGGATGCCCTCGAGGCTCTTCGGGTCCTGCGGCACGCTGGCGAGCAGGGGCGTGAGCAGGGACAGCGTCAGGAAGCCGTGCGCGATCGGCACGCCCCAGGGCGACAGCTGGGCGCACTGCTCCGGGTCGACGTGGATGAACTGGCGGTCCTCGGTGACCTCGGCGAACTCGTTGATCCGCTTCTGGTCCACCTGGAACCACTCACCCGCGCCCTGGGACTGGCCGAGGGCGGCCTGCAGCACTGCGTATGCGTTCTCACCGTTGGTCGTCATGCCCCACGTCCTACCAGACCGGGCTCAGGGGGTCTTCGCGAGCACCAGGTCGGCGAGGTCGGCGAGGGTGCCGGCGGCCCCCACCTCGGCCTCGCTGAGCTCCACGCCGAAGGCGTCCTCGACGTCCATCACCAGCTCGACGACGGCCAGCGAGTCGGCCGCGGCCAGGTCCTCGACCTCGCTCCCGAGCACCTCGCGGGCCTTCTCGCGCAGGACCTGCAGCACCTCGGAGCGTTCCACGCCCCCAGCGTACGCAGCCCGTCCCGACCGGCCCCCTAGGCTCCGCGCGTGACCTCGCTCGCCGACGACCTGGCTCTCGCGCACCGGCTCGCCGACGCCGCCGACGCCCTCACCCTCGCCCGCTTCCGGGCGCTGGACCTCGCGGTCGCGGCCAAGCCCGACCTCACCCCGGTGAGCGACGCGGACCTGGCCGTCGAGGACGCCGTACGCCGGCTGCTCGCCCAGGAGCGCCCCGCCGACGCCGTCCTCGGCGAGGAGCACGGCGTCACCGGCACCGGCCCGCGGCAGTGGGTGGTCGACCCGATCGACGGCACCAAGAACTTCGTGCGCGGCGTCCCGGTGTGGGCGTCGCTCATCGCGCTGCGGATCGACGGCCGGGTCGACGTCGGCGTGGTGAGCGCGCCGGCGCTCGGCCGCCGGTGGTGGGCGGCCCGCGGGCACGGCGCCTTCGCCGACGGCCAGCCGATCTCGGTGTCGCGCGTGAGCCGGCTCGCCGACGCGCACCTGTCCTACTCCTCCCTCACCGGATGGGAGGAGCAGGGCCGGCTCGAGGGCCTGCTGCAGCTGTCCCGGGACTGCTGGCGGACCCGGGCCTTCGGCGACTTCTGGTCGCACGTGCTCGTTGCCGAGGGGGCCGTCGATGCGTCCTTCGAGCCGGAGGTCTCCCTGTGGGACCTCGCCCCGCTGCAGGTCATCGTCGAGGAGGCCGGTGGGCGCTTCACCGACCTGAGCGGCGAGGCGCGCCCGGACGGAGGGAGTGCGGTGTGCTCCAACGGGCTGCTGCACGACGAGGTGCTCGCCGGCCTGCGCGCCCGGTGAGCCCGCGCCTCCTCGGCGCCGTGCTGGCCCTGACCAGCGCGGCCAGCTTCGGCGTCATGCCGGTGCTGACCAAGGTCGTGTACGACGACGGCGCGGGCGTGGCCGGCGTCCTGAGCGTGCGGTTCTCGCTGGCGGCGGTGGTGCTGCTCGGGCTGGCCCGGCTGCGCCGTGAAGCACTCCCCCGCGGCCGGCAGCTGCTGGTGCTGTTCCTGCTCGGCGCGGTCGGCTACGTCTTCGAGTCGTACTGCTACTTCGCCGCGCTGGAGCGGATCTCGGCCGGCCTGACCGCGCTGCTGCTCTACCTCTACCCGGCGCTGGTGGTGCTCCTGACCGCGGCGCTGCTGCGGACCCGACCGTCCCGCAAGGCGGGGGCCTGCGTGGCCGTCGCCACTGCCGGCACGGCCCTCACCATCGGGCCGCTCGGCGGCGGGCAGTGGACCGGCGTGCTGCTCGGGCTGACGGCGGCGCTGTCCTACAGCATCTACATCGTGATCTCCAGCCGGCAGGTGGCCGGCGTGGGGCCGTTCGCGACCTCGGCCGTGGTGATGGGCGGCGCGGCCGTCGTCTACGACGTCGGCGCCGTCGCCACGCACGCCCGGCTGCCCTCCAGCGGGTCGGCGTGGGCGGCGCTGGTGGCGGTGGCACTGGTCGGCACCGTGGTCGCGGTCAGCACCTTCTTCGCGGCGCTGGAGTTGCTCGGCCCCGCCGACACCGCGGTGCTGTCGACCTTCGAGCCGGTCGTCAGCGTGGTCGTCGCAGCGGTGGCCCTCGGTGAGGACCTGACGGCGCTGCAGATCGCCGGCGGCGCGCTCGTCCTCGGTGCCGTCGCGGTGCTGGCCCGCGGTCCGGCGCACGTGCCGCTCGACGCGCCCTGATCCGTCCGGCAGCTCAGTCCTGCAGGGCCACCGGCTCCCGGACCCGGCGGCCGTCCCACCAGCGCAGCAGCCGGGGGGTGAGGGCCAGCCCGGCAGCGTCGAACCAGGCGTAGCCACCGGCGATGCCGCTCGGCGGGTTGCCGATCGCGATCAGCCCGGTCGGGTCGTGCGACTGCCAGGCCCAGGTGCCCAACGAGGTCCCGATGATCTCCAGGTAGGAGACGACGAGGAACGCGCCGGCGTAGACCAGCGGGCTCTTGCCCCATCGGGCGAACACCAGCAGGCAGCCGAACCAGAACGCCCCGAGGACGTCGAGGGTCGGCGACAGCGTCAGCCCCCAGAGCGCCCAGGCACCGCAGGCGGTGAGGGCCGCGGGCAGCAGCCAGGTGCTGCGGTGCGCCCACGCCGACCGGCCGATCGCCAGCGCCGCGAGGTAGACCAGGCCATGGCCCGGGGGGACGAACGACGGCACGTTGTCGAGCCGGTAGACGTAGACGCCCAGCCAGCCGGCGAACACGTACTCCACGACGGAGGCGTAGACCACGACCACACCGACCTGCACCCGGGTCGCCCGCGACTCTTCGCGCAGCAGCCCGAGCAGCAGCAGCCAGGTGCCGAGGCCGAGCAGCCGCTGCTGGTTGAGGGACGCACCGGTGTCGAGCCCGAGGACGACGGCCACCCAGACGGCGACGACGGCGGGGATCGGCGGGCGCACGGCTCCAGGGTCGCAGACCGCGTCAGGCGGTGTCGGCCAGCTCGTGGTCCGGCCCGGCCAGCAGCCGCTCGACGACGGCGCCGAACTCGGCGAGGTCGAACGGCTTGCCGAGGACCGCGGCGGCGCGCGCCCGGCCTGGCGCGCGCGCCAACGCACTCGGCGACCTGCCGGAGACCATGATCCGGGGCACGACGGCGGTCCGGTCGTCGGCGTCGAGGCGGGCAGCCACCTCCCAGCCGTCCAGGTCGGGCATCATCACGTCGAGGGTGACCAGGTCGAGGTGCTGCGCAGCCGCGATCGCCAGGGCGGCGGCGCCGCAGGCGGCCTGGAGCACGCGATGGCCGTCGAGCTCGAGGTTCACGGCGATGAGCTCCCGCACCGACTGCTCGTCGTCGACCACGAGCACCGTGCGCTGCCCAGCCAGGGCGCTGAGCGTCTCGGGTGCCCAGCGCGTGTGCAGGTTTTCCGCCATAGTCACCTGGATCGACCGACCCTGGTCAGCCGGGATCACCCGGACGGGTGGCGTGGTCCCACGGTCAGGACGTGGTGGTCGTCGCCCCCGTGGACCGCTCGATGCTGGTGCCCGCCTCCGGATCCCCGGCGACCGCGGCGGACAGCCGGCCGACCGAGGTGATGATGGCCCGGTGACCGCCGTCGCGCAGGAAGCGGAGGGCGGCCTGGACCTTCGGCCCCATGCTGCCCGGCGGGAACTGCCCGGCGGCGAGGTGCGCGCCGGCCTCCGCCGACGTCAGCCGGTGCACGGGGCGCTGCCGGGGGCTGCCGAAGTCGAGCAGCACGCAGTCGACGCCGGTCAGCAGGTACAGCTCGCTGGCCCGGACCGCCCCGGCCAGCGCCGCCGCCGCGCTGTCCTTGTCGATGACCGCCTCGATGCCGGTGAAGGTGGCGGCCTCGACCGCCACGCCCCCTCCGCCGGCGGCGAGCACGACATGCCCGGCGGCGAGCAGCGTGCGGATGGCCTGCATCTCGACGATCGACTCCGGGTGCGGCGAGGCCACGACGCGACGCCAGCCGCGCCCGGCGTCCTCCGCCACCGCCCAGCCCCGTCGGGCGGCGTGTGCGCGCACCTGCTGCTCGTCGAAGAAGGGCCCGATCGGCTTGGTCGGCTGCTCGAACGCCGGGTCCTGCGGGTCGACGCCGACGTGCGTGACCACACAGACCGCCCGCCCGGACCCGCACTCGCGGTCGACGGCCCGCACCAGCACGCTCCCGAGCTGGCCCTGCGTCATCGCGCAGAGCTGGTGCAGCGGCTGCACCGGCACCAGATCCTCCGCGGCGTCCTGCTGCATCGCCAGGTTGCCGACCTGCGGGCCGTTGCCGTGGACGACGGCCACCTGCCAGCCGGCGCGGACGAGCTCGGCCAGCGACCCGGCCATCGCGCTGGCGTTCGCGGCGATCTCCGCCGCGCTGCCACGCTGTCCCTCCGCGGTCAGAGCGTTGCCGCCGATCGCGACGACCGCGACCCCGGGTGTCATCTTGCAGATCGCAGAGGAGATGACATGTGCAGCACAGTGAACTCGTCGGAAGGGAAAGGCAATGACAGATCCACAGACCAATCAGAACCCTCAGGCCTTCGACGACCGCCCCGTGCCGCTGCTGAACAGCTCCGCCTGGCAGGAGGCCGAGGCGCGGCTCTACCCCGCCATCACCGCCCGGCCGGACGTCTACATGCGTGTGGTGGAGCTCGTGCGGCTCACCGTCGAGCAGCTGCGGCAGCTGGGGTCCTCCACCTCGGCCCTGCTGCTCGCCGCGCAACGCGGGCCGGACCTGGTGCTCGACGTCCTGGCCGAGACCGGGCTCAGCGCGGCCGAGCTCGACCTGGCGCTCGTCGCCGACGCCGCCCTGGCCATGCGGCACCGCGAGGTGGTGGGTGAGCAGGCGGTCGCCCGGCGGCTGCGGACCCTCGCGAACGCAAGGCATGCCGGCCAGGACTGGGTCGTGGTCGAGGAGCACGGGCCCTCCGAAGGCGACCCGTTCGTGCCCTACCACCGCCTGGAGGTGGAGGTGGCGACCGGCCGCGCCTTGCTCGTCACGGCCAGGGCGGACGAGGACTACACCGGCGTCGTGCACGCGGTCGAGCCGCTGCACGTCGATCTCGTGACCGGCGTGGTCGAGGAGTCGCGCCAGGAGGGGGCGTCGCCCACGTTCCATCCCGGTGCCACCGCCCGCGACGCCCACGCGGCCGATCTGCGCGCGGAGACCGCGCGCCCTTGACGCCCGCTCAGCGCAGGGGCAGGTCCACCCCGCGCTCCGACTCCGGCCGCGGCCCGAAGATCCGGCGCTCGTCCTCCGAGATGGCGACGTCGTTGATGCTGGCCTCCCGCCGGCGCATGTAGCCCTCGGCGTCGAACTCCCAGTTCTCGTTGCCGTAGCTGCGCCACCACTGCCCGGACGCGTCGTGGCACTCGTACTGGAAGCGCACCGCGATCCGGTCGTCGGTGAACGCCCACAGCGCCTTGCGCAGGGCGTAATCGAGCTCCCGCTCCCACTTGGCCGTGAGGAAGGCCTCGACCTCGGCGCGGCCGGTGACGAACTGCGAGCGGTTCCGCCAGACGGTGTCGACCGTGTAGGCGGCCGCCACCTTGGCGGGGTCGCGGGTGTTCCAGGCGTCCTCGGCGGCCTGCACCTTCTGGGCGGCGGTCTCGGCGGTGAACGGCGGCACCGGTGGACGCATCACACGCTCCTCAGCTCGGCGAGCATTCCCGCCACCGTGGCGATGGCGATCTCCGGTGGGCTGTGCGAGCCCAGGTCCGGACCGGCCGGCGGGTGCAGCCGGGACGGCCCGGCGAGCAGCTCGGCGAGCACCGCCTCGAACTCCGGGCGGTCGTGGTCGCACACCACCACATCGCAGCCGGCGTCGAGCCGGGCGGCCGCGACCGAGGTCACCGTGCGCGCGTAGGGCACGGGGTCGGCGTCGAGCCGCGTCCGGTCGGGATCCACGACCGTCACCGGCCAGCGCAGCCGGTCGGCCAGCACCGCGAGCTCCTGCGCCAGCGGCGAGACGAAGACCAGCACCAGCCGAGTGGGGTTCATGCGATCTCCACCTCGCGTGCGCCTTCCATGACCGTCCTCGTCTCGTCGCGGTGGCAGCGCGTACGGCGACCCCGGCGGGCCAGGGTCGCCGTACGCGGTGCTGCGTCAGACCGTCCAGGTGTTGAGCTGGAAGGCCTTCTCCCGCCAGGCGGTCAGCGCCGAGTCCAGGACGTCGAGGGGGTTGAACGCCTTGACACCCTCCATGAGGTCGTCCTCGCGCATCCCGTACAGCGCCCCCATCGCGAACCGGCAGGCGTACACGTGGGCGCCCTCGTCCATGAGGGTCCGGAGCTGCTTGTTCATCGAGAGGTTGCCGGGGAACCCCTCCGTGCCCACGGAGGGGTAGCCGCGGGTGGACGACGCGATGAGGACTGCCGGGCCGTACAGGATGATGTTGACGTCGAAGCCCTTGCGGCGCAGGCGGGTCGAGGTCAGCAGGTTGACCAGCGCCACCGAGCCCTCGAAGGGCACCGAGTGGATGAACACGTACGCCTTCTCGCCGGGCTCGGCCTGGACGTCCGGGAACACCTTCTCGCTGGTGTCGTAGAGCGTGTCGCCCTCTTGGGCCTTGTCGATGTTGTTGGTCTTCGTCGTCATGCTCCGTGCCTCCAGGTGCCGAAGGTTGATGCTCGGGCGTGCAGTCAGACAGCGGGGCCCTTGGCCTGCCCGGCCTCGTGCCAACTCTGCCGGTGGCTCGCCGGCAGCGCGTGGGCGAGCTTGGCCCGGAGCGGGTACGGGACGAGGGAGAGGACGGGCGCAGGCCCGATGCCTGCGGCACCGCCGCCGAGGACACCGATTCGCCGGGCCACGTGGACTCCTCACGAGTGCAACATCGTTGAACATCGAGGATGTAGCGTCCACTATGTTGGACACCCCCGGGGGGAACGTCAAGAGCCGCAGCGGACTTCGGGGCTGTGCAGGGGTGGGCGACCGCGAGCCACCGCGCGGGGGCTCGTTCGTGCCGAGAGGAAGGCCCGGACGTGACCGACGAGCTGTCCCGCATCGTCACGAGCATCGGCCCCAAGGTCCGCACCCTGCGCAAGCAGTCCGGCCTGTCGCTGCAGCAGCTGGCCGAGCGCTCCGAGGTCTCGGCTGCGGCCATCCACAAGATCGAGCAGAGCGGCATGGTCCCGACGATCACCACGCTGCTGAAGGTGGCAGGGGCCCTCGGTCGCCCGGTGGGCTATTTCGTCGACGAGGCCAAGCATGCCTCCGACCCCACGGTGTTCACCAAGGACGGCGACCAGCGTCCGGTCTACACCTCGCACGCCGGCATCGACCTGGCCGGCATCAGCGGCACCTACGGCCGGTTCTTCCTGGCCGGCGCCCGCGCCACCGTGGAGCCGGGGGCGAGCAGCGGCGACAAGCCGCTGGAGCACCCCGGCGAGGAGCTGGTGTACCTGCTCGAGGGCGAGCTGGAGTTCGTCGTCAACGAGCAGGTGTTCCGCCTCGAGCCGGGCGACTCGCTGCACTTCCGCAGCGTGCAGACGCACTTCTGGCGCAACCCGGGCAAGGTCAGCGCGACCGCCCTGTGGATGGCACTGCGCCCTCAGTAGGCGCGGGCCCTCCGGCAGCACCTTCTCGGGCGGCAAAGACGTCCGAAGCCTGGGCCCTCGCTTGCTCAGTCCTCGGCGATGTAGCCGGTCGCCGGGTCGATCATGCTCAGGAAGCTGCGGATGCTCTGTCGGTGCTCATCCTCGGGCGCTTCCGGGCCGGCACTCGAACCGAACCCGTAGCCCTCGTTCGGACCGCTGATCCAGTCGTAGTCGGTGCCGCGGCCGCGGCGCACTGCGAAGGCCTCGCCATCGACGTTGAGGACGTACAACAGCGGCCCGGGCTGGGAGCCCGGGCCCACATCGAGGCCGGGGACTGGCTCCACGGCACCGTCAGCGTCGTCGTCCATAGCGCCCCTCCTGAACATGTTGGGAGCGGTCCCACTCAGCAGGTCGGGAGCGGCCCTTCCTCCGACCACTCCATCAGATGCGCGGGTCCACGATTGTCCCGACTCTTGTGACCTTGGCCGTCGCCCTAGTACTCAGCGCAGTGACACGCCGTCGGCGGCTCGTTACGTACAGACTCTTGAGACCTCACGACACCCTGACTTGGAGTGCGCCCTGCATGCAGCGAAGGTGCGGGCCGCTGCACTGCTGCAAGAGGGGTACCGACCTCGCGAATATGCGCTCGGCTGGGACCACCCGTAGGGGCTGCTCTCAACATGCTGAGAGGCGGCGCTAGACGCCGTCGTCCTGGGGAGGTTGCCGCTTGCTCGCTCGCTTCGGCGAGAACGCAGCAACGGCAAACGCCAGGGCGACTAGTCCGTTGCCGGGATTCAGCCCAGAGCCTCCGCCCAGTGAGATACGGGGGATGAAGCCAGCAACCACTAGCCCGATGATGATCACACCGAGCGCCTGCAGCGTCGTCATGGCGGGCAGCCAGGACCACGTCGGCCAGTCACGGCCGAGCACCCAATCGTCCAGGCCTCGCACGCTTCGGTTGCGCTTCACACACCGAGCCTATGCGGCGTTCCTCTCTGTCCAGTTTCGAGCCGAATGGCCCCCGGCTACGCGATGATGGGCAACATGAGGACCCTGCACGCCCGGGAGGTCGCGTGCGGGATTACCGCGGTTGCCACTGTCACGGCCGGGCTCGGGGTATGTGCCGTCAGCGGTCTGCGCTCCGAACATGACGCACGAGCGGCTGCTGTCGATGGCTTCCAAGCGCAAAGCGGTCTCGCCAACGTCGATGTGGTGCGCTCGTATGTGTCCGACAGCTGCGCGGTGGTGCAGCTGCAACACCCAGCCATGAAGTACGGGGTCACGTAAGTGGCTTTGAGCAACGTGGATGGCCACTGGCAGGTGAGGGTGATCCAAGACGAGGACAGGGGGATCTCGTTCGATCCTGACGACGTGGACGGAGGATGCCAGGACATCCTCCGCGCGGGCGGCCGTCGGCGGTAGCTCGACCATCCCTGTGCGACTCAGCACCTGTTCGGGCGAAGATGCGGCGTTCTATGTCGCATACGATCACGCCGTGATCGTCCTCGCCGCCGCTTTGGTTCTGGCAGCTGGATTGGTCGTGGGCGACCTGTGGCTGGCCTGGTGGGCCTTAGGCGGCGGCGTGGCGGGAGTAGTCGCGGGTCTGGCCTTGGCCCCCTTGGCGTTCCTCGTGGCTCATCGCATCTGGCTCTTCGCGTCACTCCTACTCTGGGACGGAGGGTCGATACGCCAGGCCAAGCGCCGTCTCCAAGAGGCCAAGGCGAGTCGTCGTCGACTCGCGACACTCAGGGCGCGAGCGGAGATCGCCCTGTTGCGACGTAACCGACGCATGTAGCACGCGCGCATGAGCGGACAGGCGGCGCTACTTGAGGGTTCCCTGCCGTTCCTTGCCGGTGTCGAAGTGGCGGTCGAGGTAGTCCTCGGGCTGCATGTCGCTGTCGCGGATGAGGGAGAACACCTCAGTCCCGTCGCCCGGCGCATCGAAGAGCTGGAAGCCCTGCTGCAGCGAGAGCACCTCGGCGGGCGGGTCCCACTGCGCGACGTATGACGCGGCGTCGGCAGCGGCCCTGCGGAAGGCGTCCGCATAGGAGTGCGACCGCCACAGGGTGATGCGTTCTTCGTAGCAGCGCTGGCCTTCCTCCCACGGGGTGCCGATCACTGTCCTGACCGCGATCCAGCCCAAGTCGCTCTCTGTCACGCCATGACCCTAGGCCTGTCGGGGCAGGTGCGGTGCACGCTGCTCAGAGGCGGCCCTCCCTGATCGCCCTCTCGGTCAGGGTGAGCGGCGCTTGCGCAGCCAAGCGAACAGCAGCGTGAACGGCGACCCACCAACGGCTAGTTCACTAGGAGCGCTGCGGTGGTCGCGTCGAGCATCGGCCCACGCGTCATCGGTGCTAGTCCGCTGATCGCGGTAGTGAAGGTATGACGTAGCGACGATCACGGCCAGCACGACCACCACACTGAGCCGGCTGATGCCCGCGAGGCTAGATGCCGTTCGAAGCGCGAACCAACTGAGCACGATGAAGGGCGCTTCCAGACTTGCGGAGGCGGCTACTAGTGTCGGCGCCTCTCTGGCGGACGACGTAGGGTCAGTGAGTGCACGACTGGCGGTCGACGCTCGCGATGTGGGCGATCGGCCTGGGGCTACCGCTGAGTGCTATCTGGTTGTTGCCGTCCCCTGACGCGCTGGGCCATTGGTCGATCTGGGTTGCTCTGTTTCTCCTGGTCTGCGCAATTTCCCTTGGTGCCATGAAAATGGTCGACAACGTCACGCGGCGACCCAAGGATGGCCAGTAGGCCGGCAGGCTAGGGGCCGTTAGCGCCTACTTCGTAGGGTGACGTCATGGAGGGTCAGCCCTGGTTCGGCCGGGTCGCCATGGGTGTTGCGCCTGATGCGCCCAAGGCGGTTCTCGCCGAGCTGATCCGCATGCTCGACGCCGTCTCTCCCGCTGGCTGGACCCCGAGCGCAGTCATGCCATCGACAGCGGCCACGGCTGCGCAGCGGACGTCGAGATCCGACTGGCGCAACGTTGACCGGCCGGACCACGACGTCGAGCTCATCATCAGTGATGAAGCGGTGGTCTTCTGGCTCGGCACGCAGGAGCATGTGTATCCGAACGACGCAACGCCGGATCGGCCGTGGACGACTGTGATAGTCGACGCCGCAGCCGCGATCATCCGAGGCCAGTACACAGTGAAGCAAACCCTCCGTTGGGGCCACGTGGCTCGTTCACATCTACTCGACAACGTGACCGGACGCAGGCTGTCGGAGACCGGCACTTTGCTAGCCCTAGTTCCCGGGCCGTCACGACGACAGCGCACCAGCGTCGACTTCGGCTGCCGCGCCTAGCACCAGGCTGTCGAGGACGGCCCTTCGCGTCGTCTCAGCCAGGAACTGGTGGCTTGCAATGATGCGTGCATGGACGTGAGCCCCCGCCTCGTGCTTCGACCGCGGCTCCTCAACCGTGTCATGGGACTTACCTGCGCTGCTGTCGGCCTGATCTTTCTTGTCGG
>JAOPVD010000166.1 GCA_025966295.1 Frankiales bacterium
GCGTCGAGGTTGCCCATCGACACCGAGTCCTGCAGCCCCAGCGCGATCCGCGCGACCGCCTGGCTGACCTTGCGGGTCACGAACTCCGGCCCGCGCCGCGGCGACTCGTGGTTGAACAGGATGCCGCTGGAGGCGTGCATCCCGTAGGACTCGCGGTAGTTGATGGTCATGTAGTGGCCGAACACCTTGGCCACGCCGTACGGCGAACGCGGCCACAGCAGCGTCGACTCGCTCTGCGGGACCTGCTGCACCTTGCCGAACATCTCCGAGCTCGACGCCTGGTAGAAGCGCACCGACGACGGGTCCG
The DNA here is from genome assembly GCA_025966295.1 of Frankiales bacterium. Classification (GTDB taxonomy): domain Bacteria; phylum Actinomycetota; class Actinomycetes; order Mycobacteriales; family SCTD01; genus RYN-111. The sequence goes on from JAOPVD010000166.1 coordinate 308, forward strand.
GGCCGGCGAACAGCCGGGTCGCCTCGAGGATGTTCAGCACCCCCTTCGCCGTCACCTCCGTGGTGACGTGGGCGTTCTCCCACGAGTACGCCACGAACGAGATCGCGCCCAGGTTGTAGACCTCGTGCGGCTGCGCCGTCTCCAGCGCCCGCATCAACGACGACAGGTCGGTCAGGTCGCCGGTCAGCAGCTGCACCCCCGGCACGGTCCGGCGCACCAGGTCGAACTTCGGGTTGTTCTGGCCACGCACCAGCCCGAAGACCTCGTAGTCCTTCGCGAGCAGCAGCTCGGCGAGGTACAGCCCGTCCTGACCGGTGATCCCGGTGATGAGCGCACGCTTCACGCGAACTTCTCCTGTTCTGCGAGCACCCGCTGATGCAGCTCCTTGACGCGCTGGGCATGCTCGACCGGCACCACCAGCGTCGCGGTGGGAGTGTGCACCACGACCAGCCCCTCGCACCCGACCAGCGTCACCAGGTGGTCGGGGTCGGAGGAGGCGACCACGCAGTCGCGCGACTCCAGCAGGACCGAGAGCTCGGCGCCGACGGCGTTGCCGTCACCACCCCGGCCGAGCGCCTCGCCGTACTGCGGCCAGGAGCCGACGTCGAGCCAGCGCGCCGACAGCGGCAGCGCGGCGACCGTGAACTCCGGCGAGGTGGAGGCCGGCTCCATGACGCCGTAGTCCACCGAGGTCTTCGGGATCGCCTCCCAGGCCTCCACGTCGCCGTCGAGGACACGCGCCACCAGCGCGTGGGTGTCGGGGGCGAACGCCTCGACGGCCCGCAGGAACGTCGCGGCCTGCCAGACGAACATGCCGGAGTTCCACAGCGCGCCCTGCTCGACCAGCTGCTCGGCCCGCGGGCGCTGCGGCTTCTCGGCGAACCGGGCCACCACGAGGGCGTCCCCGACCAGCGGCGCACCGAGCTCGAGGTAGCCGAAGCCGGTGGCCGGGTGGTCGGGCACGACACCGAACGTGACGAGCGCGTCGGCGTGCTCCTCGGCCACCGCGAAGCCGCGCTCGAGGGTCGCCACGAAGGCGCCCAGCGGCTCGATGAGGTGGTCGGAGGTGAGCACCGCCACCACCGCGGACGGGTCCTCCGCGGCGATCCGGGCCATCCCGAGGGTCAGCGCGGGCAGGGTGTCGCGGCCCGACGGCTCGAGGACCAGCCGCTCCGGCGCCAGGCCGTCGATCGAGGAGACGGCGGTCTGCAGGGCGGTGCCGGTGCCGAGCCAGACCTCCGGGGCGACCGCGCGGGCCCGCTCGACGGCGACGTCCAGCAGCGAGCGGCCGTCGAACAGCGGCACCAGCTGCTTGGGCACCGAGGCGGTGGAGTACGGCCACAGGCGGGTGCCGGAGCCCCCGGCCAGGACGAGGGCGTGCCTCACTGGGCGTCCTCCAGCACGTCGGCGGAACGGGTCGGCGCGGCGCCCTCGCCGACCGAGCGGACCCGGGACGCGACGAGGTAGCGCGCGGCGAGCCCGGCGGCGAGCAGAACCCGCAACGGCGCCCAGCGCGGGCCCCGGTAGTGCTCGGACAGGTAGGTGTACAGGGCCTGGTGGTGCTCGCGCAGCATCCGCCGCGAACGCTCCTGGGTGGCGTGGCCGCCGACGTGCGTGATGACAGCGGACGGCACGTAGACGTTCTGCCAGCCGGCCTCGGCGAGCCGCCGGCACAGGTCCATGTCCTCGCAGTACATGAAGTACTTCGGGTCGAAGCCGCCGACCTGCTCCCAGGCCTCCCGGCGCAGCAGCATCAACGAGCCCGACAGCCAGCCGGTGGTGCCCTCGGCCGGCGAGCCGGCCTCGGCGCGGTAGGCCCGGGTCCACGGGTTGGACGGCCACCACGGCCCGCAGACCGCGTGCCCGAGGCCGCGGCCCAGCGACGGGAACGCCCGGGCCGACGGGTAGAGCTTGCCGTCAGGGGTGCGGATCGCCGGCCCGAGGCAGCCGGCCCGCGGCCAGCGGCCGGCCGCCGCCAGCAGCTCGTCGAGGGCACCGGGCTCCCAGTGCACGTCCGGGTTGGCGACCACCAGCCAGTCGCCGTCGGCGCCGGACGCCCCCAGGTTGGCGCCCTTGCCGTAGCCGAGGTTGCCGCCCGTCTCGAGCAGCGTGACGCCCTCCGGCACCGCCGGCGGCCCGCCGGGTGAGGCGTTGTCGGCGACCACCACCTGGTACGGCGTCGAGGTGGCCGCGGGCAGCGAGGACAGGAAGCCGGGCAGGACCTCGTCGGAGCTCCAGGTGACGACCACCACCCGAACGGGTGCCGACATCAGGCAGACAGCGCGCGGGCGTAGCTCGCCAGGTGCGCCTCGGCACTGGCCGCCCAGGTGAACTCCAGCGAGCGCTGGTGACCGGCCTCGCCGAGCTGGGCGCGCCGGGCAGGGTCGTCGAGCAGCGCCGACAGGGCCGCGGCGATCGCCTCCGGCTCCGGCTCGGTGTAGGCGACGGCCTCGCCGCCGACCTCCGGCAGCGACAGCCGCGGGGTGGTGAGGACCGGCGCGCCGCAGGCCATCGCCTCGAGCACCGGCAGGCCGAAGCCCTCGCCGTGCGAGGGGTAGGCGACGACGCGGGCCCCGCCCAGGAAGCCCGGCAGGTCGGTGAAGCGCAGGTAGCCGGGGCGCAGCACCCGCAGGTGCGACGGCACCTCGCTGACCGCCTGGTCGATGGTGTCGTCCCAGCCCGAGCCGCCGGCCAGGACCAGCGCCGGCGCGTCCTCGCGGCCCTCGCAGGCCCGCACCCAGCCGCGGATCAGACCGGGCACGTTCTTGCGCGGCTCCAGGGTGCCGAGGAACGCGATGTACGGCTGGCCGGCCAGACCCAGTCGGGCCTGCACCCGCTGCTGCTCGTCCTCGGCGGGTACGTGGAAGGTCTGCTGGTCGACGCCGTGGTAGGCCACGTCGATGAGGGTGGCGTCGGCGTCCAGCAGGCGGATCAGCTCGTCGCGGGTGGCCTTCGACGGCACCAGGGCGCGCGAGGCGCGGCGCAGCGCCGTGCGGGTCGCGGACCGGAAGAAGGTGCCCTTGACCGAGGTGTGCATCTCGGGCTCGGTGAAGAAGGTCGCGTCGTGGATGGTGACGACCACGGGCCGGCCGGCGCGCAGCGGCATCGTGTAGTGCGGCGAGTGGACCACCTCGGCGCCGACCTGCTGGGCCACCAGCGGCAGGCCCGTCTGCTCCCACGCCAGGCGGGCCGGCCGGTGCGCGATGGCGGCCGGACCGGCGATGACCTTGGCCTCGGGGGCCATCCGGCCGTAGCGCTCGGCGTCGGCGCGCTGCGAGGCGATGGCGAGGTCGGCACCGGCTGCGGACAGCGCGGTGACGAGGCCGTCCACGTAGCGCCCGACACCGCCCCGGTCGGCGGGAACGGCGGTGGCGTCGACGAGGACGCGAGGTCCAACGTCGCTCACGCGCCATCTCCTCAGGTCGGGAATCGGTCGCTCACAACCCTACGCCTGTCGAGCGCCGCGCTGTGGCAGGTCGGCGTACGCGCGCCACAGGCGGGCCGCCGCCGCGTCCCAGCTGAACTGGGCGGCGCGGGCCGGGCCCGCGGTGCGCAACCGGGCGCGCAGCGGCTCGTCGTCGAGGACCTGACGCAGCCCGTCGACCAGCTCGGGCAGCGGCACGCTGAGCGCCGCCCCGCCGGCCACCTCGACCAGCGCGGGGGCCGTGGAGGTCAGCACCGGGGTCCCGGCCGCCATCCCCTCCAGCAGCGGCAGCCCGAACCCCTCGTCGTACGACGGCACGACGAGCGCCGTCGCCCGGTCGAGCAGCACCGCCAGGTCGGCGTCCGGCACCCGGCCGAGCAGGTGCACGTCGGCGCCGGCGGGGACCACCACGTCCCCCCAGCCGGGCTGCCCGACGCAGTACAGCGGGATGCCGGGCACCTCCCGGAGCGCGGCCACCAGCTCACGCAGCCCCTTGCGGGGCTCCAGGGTGGCGACGGTCAGCAGGAACCGGTCCGGCAGGCCCAGCGCGGCGGCGCGCTGGTCGGCGTCGGCCGGCAGCACGAGGTCGCCGGAGACCCCCTCGCCGACGACGAGCACGTCGCGCAGCGCCACGTGCCGGGCGAGCGCGTCCGCGACCGCCTGCGTCGGCACGACGACGAGGTCCGCCTCGGCCGCCGCCCGCGCCACCATCAGCCGGTGCCACTGCACGCCCCGCGGCGTCAGCGTCTGCGGGTAGGTCCACGGCACCGCGTCGTGGACGGTCACCACCAAGGGCGCCGTACGGCGGGGCGGGTGCAGCGGGGTGGGGGCGTGCACGAGGTCGCCCGGCACCGCCGGACCGCGGCCGCGCTCCCAGGCCGCGACCAG
>JAOPVD010000191.1 GCA_025966295.1 Frankiales bacterium
TCTCGACCGTCAGCCGCGGTGCCGCCGCCACCAGCTGCCGCAGCAGCCCGGCGCTGGTCCGGTCGTCGGCCACCGCCGCCATGCTCAGGTTCACGGCACAGCGCACGTCGTGGCCGGCGTCCCACCAGGCCTGCGCCTGGGTGGCTGCCTCCGCCACCACCCAGGCGGTCAGCGGCCGGATCAGGCCGGTCTGCTCGGCCAGCGGGATGAAGGTGCTCGGCGGCACCACGCCCCGGCCCGGCTGCGTCCACCGGCACAGCGCCTCCACGCTGTGCAGGCGGCCGGTCGCCAGGTCGACCACCGGCTGGTAGTGCAGGGCGAGCCCGCCGCGCTCCAGGGCGGCCCGCAGGTCGGCGGTCAGCGTCAGCCGCTCGCCGCGGGCGGCGTCCACCTGGGCGTCGTACAGGGCCCAGCCCAGGCCCCGGGCCTTGGCGCGGTACATCGCCACGTCGGCGTGCCGCAGCAGCGTCGAGGCGTCCCGGCCGTGGGTCGGGCTGACCGTGACCCCGATGCTGATCGACAGCGGCACGTCCAGGCCCGGCAGCGCGAACGGCCGGCGCATGACCTGCACGACCGCGTCCGCGACGCCCAGGACCTCCAGCTCGGTGGCCGGTCCGACGATGCACAGCGCGAACTCGTCGCCGCCCAGGCGGGCCACCGTGCTGCCTGCCCCGACCGTCGACAGCAGCCGCTCGGCCAGCTGCTGCAGGACCGAGTCGCCGGCGGCGTGGCCGAGCGAGTCGTTGATGTCCTTGAAGCCGTCGAGGTCGCACAGCAACAGGCCCATGGCCCCGCCGGTGCGGCGGGCCCGGCGGAGGGCGGTGTCGACGCGCTCGCGCAGGAGCTGCCGGTTGGGCAGCCCGGTCAGGCTGTCGTGGGTGGCCTGGTGGTGCAGCTGCTCCTCGACCTCGCGGCGCTCGACCGCGGTCGCCAGCACGTGCGCCACCTGCTCGAGGAACCGCACCTCGCCCTCGTCGGGGTGCCGCACCACCCGGTCGGCGGCGGTCAGTGCCCCCCAGGTGGCCCCCTGCCGGCCGATGGCGACGCAGATGGCGGACCGGATCCCGAACTCCGCCACCAGCGGGGCGGTGTAGCGCGCGCCGGGGTGGTGCGCGTCGCCCACGACCTGCGCCTGCCCGGTGGCGACGGCCCGCCCGGACAGCGAGGTCAGGTCGGACGGCACCTCCAGGGGCGAGCCGTCCGCGCGGACCGCGCCGACGGCGGCGCGCACCCGCATCAGCGGGCTGTCGGGCACCAGCTGCGCGACGGAGGCATACGGCAGGTCCAGCGCCCGGGTGACGCCCTGGACGGCCGCGGCCAGCAGCTCCTCCGGGTCGGTGCTGTCGAGCGCCAGCCGGCCGAGCTCGGCCACCACCTGCTGCTGCGCCACCCGGCGGTGCGTGTGCGTCACGTCCCGCGCGATGCACCAGATCGCCGAGCCGTCCGGCGCGCCGTGGACGTCCCAGCGCAACCACACGCTGCTGCCGTCGGCCCGCAGGCAGCGGTTCTCGATCCGCCCGGCGGCGTCGGCGCCGGCCAGCAGCTGGGCCGGCGTCGGGACGACGTCGTCGGGGTGCGCGAACTGCGCGAAGTGCCGGCCCACGAGGTCCTCGCGGCGGCAACCCAGGAGCTGCTCCCACGAAAGGCTCAACCGCAGCACGGTGCCGTCGCGGTCCACGACGGCGAACAGGCTCCTGGACAGGGCGAAGAACTGCTCCTGGTCGGCCGCGGAGAGCTCGCCGAGCCGGTCCGCACGGTCCACGCGCCGGAGGCTACCCCCGTGTCGGAGCGCCGGCCGTGACGGACTGCCGCAGCGCATCGACCTCGGCCCGCACGTGGCAGCCGGCCAGGTGGTCGTCGACCAGGCCGCAGGCCTGCAGGAGCGAGTAGACGGTCGTGGGCCCCACGAAGGTGAAGCCCTTGCGCTTCAGCGCCTTGGCCAGCGCCGTCGACCCGTCGGTCACCGCCGGCACGTCGTCCCAGGAGCGCGGCGCGGGCGTGTCCTCGCGAAAGGACCAGATCAGGTCGGCCAGCCCGCCGTCGGCGCGCAGCGCCAGCGTCGCGCGGGCGTTGGTGACGCAGGCCTGCAGCTTGGCGCCGGACCGGATGAGGCGGGCGTCCTCCAGCAGCGGCGTGACGTCCATCTGCGCCACCCGCTCCGGGTCGAAGCCGAAGAAGACCTCGCGCAGCGCCTCCCGCTTGCGCAGCACCGTGATCCAGGCCAGCCCGGCCTGGAAGCCCTCCAGGCAGACCTTCTCGTACAGCGCCCGCTCGCCGGTCTGCGGCCGGCCCCACTCGGTGTCGTGGTAGCGCTCGTAGAGCGGGTCGCCGTCCCCGAAGCACCTCACGGGGACAGGCTCTTCACGATCGCAGTCGTCACGGTGGCGAGGTCCTCCGTCGTCGAGACGTACGGCGGCATCGTGTAGACGAGCCGGCCGAAGGGCCGCACCCAGGCGCCCTCGTCGACCAGTCTCGGCTGCAGCACCGACAGGTCGCAGGGCTGCTCGAGCTCGACCACCCCGATCGCGCCGAGCACCCGCACGTCGGCGACGCCGGGCAGGTCGCGGGCCGGTGCCAGCCCGGACCGCAGCTCGGCGCCGATCCGGGCCACCGTGCCGCGCCAGTCCTGCGCCAGCAGCAGCTCCACGGACGCCTTCGACACCGCGCACGCCAGCGGGTTGGCCATGAACGTCGGGCCGTGCATGAAGGCCCCGCCGTTGCCGCAGACGCGCTCCGCGACCTCGTCGGTGCACAGCACCGCGCCCATCGTCATGGTGCCGCCGGTGAGGGCCTTGCCGACGCACAGGATGTCCGGCACCACGCCGGCGTGGTCCATGCCCCACAGCTCGCCGGTGCGCCCGAACCCGGTGGCGATCTCGTCGAAGACCACCAGCACCCCGTGCGCCCGGGCCAGCTCGACCAGCCCGCGCAGGTAGTCGGGGGAGTACCACCGCATCCCACCGGCGCCCTGCACCACGGGCTCGATGATGACGGCCGCGAACTCCTGGCGGGCCAGGGCCTCCGCCACCTCGGCAAGGTCCGCCGGCGTGCAGCCCTCGTCGTACGACGGGCCTGGGCGGGCGACGAAGACCTGCTCGACGACATGGCCGCGGAACAGCCCGTGCATGCCCTCCGGGTCGGTCACCGACATCGCCCCGGCGGTGTCGCCGTGGTAGCCGCCGCGGACGGTCAGCACCCGCGGCCGGCCGGTGGCCTGGACGGCCATCTTCAGCGCCACCTCGACGGCCACCGAGCCGGAGTCGGCGAAGAACACCTTGGTGAGCTCGGGCGGCGTGATGGCCACCAGCAGCTCACCGAGCTCGACCGCCGGCGCGTGCGTGAGGCCACCGAACATCACGTGCGCGAACCGGTCGACCTGGGCCTTCAGGGCGGCGTCGAGGACCGGGTGCCGGTAGCCGTGGATGGCGGCCCACCAGCTCGACATGCCGTCCACGAGGGTGCGGCCGTCCTCCAGCGTCAGCCGGGTGCCGCACGCGTCCGTGACGCCGTACAGGGGGCTGGGGGTGGTGGTGCTGGCGTACGGGTGCCACAGGTGCCGGCGGTCCCGTTCTCGGAGGTTCACAGCGTCTGCGACAGGCCCTTCAGCGGCATCTTGAGGTCCTGCAGCATGTCCAGGTCCTCGGTGGCCGGCCGGCCGAGGGTGGTGAGGTAGTTGCCGACGATGACGGCGTTGATGCCGCCGAGCATGCCGTCCTTCGCCAGGTCGCCGAGGGTGATCTCGCGGCCGCCGGCGAAGCGCAGGATGGTGCGGGGCAGCGCCAGCCGGAAGACCGCGATGGCCTTGAGGGCCTCGTTGGCCTCCAGCACCGGCAGGTCGCCGAAGGGGGTGCCCGGGCGCGGGTTGAGGAAGTTCAGCGGCACCTCGTCCGGCTCCAGCGCGGCCAGCTGGGCGGCGAACTCGGCCCGCTGCGCCAGGGTCTCGCCCATCCCGAGGATGCCGCCGCAGCAGACCTCCATGCCGGCCTCACGGACCATCCGGAGCGTCTCGAACCGCTCCTCCCAGGTGTGCGTGGTGACGACGTTCGGGAAGTGCGAGCGGGCGGTCTCGAGGTTGTGGTTGTAGCGGTGCACGCCGATCGCGGTCAGCTCGTCGACCTGCTCCTGGGTGAGCATCCCGAGCGAGCACGCCACCTGGATGTCGACGGCCTCGCGGATCGCGGCGACGCCGAGCTTGACCTGCTCCATCAGCTTGGCGTCGGGACCGCGGACGGCGGCGACGATGCAGAACTCGGTGGCACCGGTCGCCCGCGTCTCGACCGCCGCCTTGACCAGCGAGGGGATGTCGAGCCAGGCGGCCCGGACGGGGGAGGGGAACAGGCCC
>JAOPVD010000201.1 GCA_025966295.1 Frankiales bacterium
CCGAGCCGCAGCACGTCGAGCACCGGCGGGTCGACCTGGCCGAGCGGCCGGTCGACGCAGGCGGCGAGGACGGCGTCGAGCTGCCCTTTGGCCCGCAACGTGCCGTAGGCGAGCTCGGTGGCCAGTGCGGCATCCCGGCCCTCGAGCCGGACCGCCCGCGCGGACCACGGACCGGGGGTGCCGCCGGAGACGGCCACCAGCTCCTCGCGGTCCATCCGACGGGCCACCAGGTGCACGGCGGGACGCAGGTCGTCGGCGGCCAGCGCCCGGCGGGCCTCGTCGAGGTCGCCGCGCAGGGCGTCCCGGAAGGCCTGCGCGACCCAGCGCGGGTGCGCGGTATCGAGGGCAACCGCGTCGACCGCGTCGGCCGGCCGGAGCTGGGCCAGCCAGGCGTCGAGGTCCTGCGCCGCGACCTTGCGCAGCACGGCGTTGGTGAAGCTGGCCGGGCCGGCGCTGAGGACGGTGCGGGCGACGTCGACGGTGGCACTGACGGCCGCGTGGCTGGGGATCCGGGTGCGGAGCAGCTGGTAGGCGCCGAGCCGCAGCACGTCGAGCACCGGCGGGTCGACCTGCGCCAGCGGCCGGTCGACGCAGGCCTGCAGGATCACGTCCAGCTGGCCCTGCGCGCGCAGCGTGCCGTAGGCCAGCTCGGTGGCCAGGGCCGCGTCGCGGCCACTGAGCTGGCGCTCGGCCAGCAGCTTGGGCAGCACCAGGTTGGCGTACGCGCCCTCGACCCGGACGGCCTTGAGGACGTCGTAGGCGGTGAGCCGGACCGGGTCGCGGGTCGGCTTGTGGAGCTGCGGTCGGGTGGGGCGGGGCGGGCCGTTGCGGCGCGGCTTGCGGGGCCCGCCTGAGGGCTGGGTCACGCGAACGCCTCCCCGGGCTCGGGCCGCAGGCCGCGCAGCCAGTCGGCGGCAGCCATCTCGCCCTTGCCCTCGGGCCGGACGGTGCCGAGGCGTACGGCGTGGGTGGCGGTGCCGACGAGGTCGCCGTCGAGCACGCCGGGGGCGAGGGAGGCATCGGTCACGGTCACCGGGCCGAGCTTGACCCGCTTGCCGCGGAAGGTAGTCCAGGCGCCGGGGGCCGGGGTGGCGGCGCGCACCAGGCGGTCGACCCGCAGGGCGGGAGCGGTCCAGTCGACCCGGACGTCCTCGACGTGGACCTTCGGCGCGTGCGAGACGCCCTCGGCAGGCTGCGGAACGGCGTGCACAGCGCCGTCCTCGAGGCCGTCGAGAGTGGCCACCAGCAGCCCGGCGCCGGCGGTGGCCAGCCGGTCGAGCAGCGCGCCGCTGGTGTCGGTCGGCAGCACCTGCTCGGTCAGCATCCCGAAGAACGGCCCGGTGTCCAGGCCCTGCTCGATGAGGAAGGTGGTGGCGCCGGTGACCTCGTCGCCGGCCAGTACGGCGTGCTGCACCGGGGCGGCGCCGCGCCAGGCGGGCAGCAGCGAGAAGTGCAGGTTGACCCACCCGACCCGCGGGATCGTCAGCGCGGCCGGCGGGATCAGCGCCCCGTACGCGACGGTCGGGATGGCGTCGAGGTCGAGCTCCCGGAGCCGGTCCTGGAAGTCCTGCTCGCGCGGGTGCGTGGGGGTGAGGACCTCCAGGCCCGCCTCCAGGGCGCGCTCCTTGACCGGGCTGGGGCGCAGCGCGCGCCCGCGGCCGGCCGGCGCGTCCGGCCGGGTGATCACGGCCACCACCTCGTGCCGGCTGCCGAGCAGCGCCTCGAGGCTGGGCACCGCCACCTCGGGCGTGCCCGCGAAGGCGAGCCTCAGAGCGCTTTCCCGAACAACGGGTGCGGGCTCGCCTTGACGACCGGCACCGGGGCGCCCGCCCACTCGGCGTTGCGCACCGCCTCGAGGGCGAGCTTCTTGGTCTCGGGGTCGAGCTTGTCGACGAACAGCACGCCGTCGAGGTGGTCGGTCTCGTGCTGCACGCAGCGCGCCAGCAGGTCGCGGCCCTGGACCGTGACGGGGTCGCCGAACATGTTCTGGCCGTGCGCGACGACCTCGGCCATCCGGACGCAGTCGAACGACAGGCCGGGCAGCGACAGGCAGCCCTCCTCGCCGTCCATGGTCTCGTCGTGCGGGAAATGCAGCACCGGGTTGACCAGGTGGCCGAGCACGTCGTCGACGTCGTAGGTGAACACCCGCAGGCTGACGCCGATCTGCGGGGCGGCCAGGCCGACGCCGGGCGCCTCCAGCATGGTCTCGGTGAGGTCCTTGACGAGGTTGCGCAACTCCTTGTCGAAGGTCGTCACGACCTCCGCCTTGGTGCGCAGCACGGGGTCGCCCATGAGACGGATCGGTCGGAGTGCCACGCGTCCAGTCTAGGTGGCCGTCACACCAGCTCGAGCGGGTCGAGCTCGATCCGCACCGGCTCGGCTTTCTTGGCGCTGCGGACCCCGGCTGCGGCCTTCAGGGCGGCCGCCAGCGCGGCACCCTGCTGCCGGGAGACGCGCAGGAACGCCCGTTCGCCGTCGCCGTGCGCCACCGGGCCCAGCACCTCGCCCACCTCGACCCCGGCGAGCAGGTCGGCGACCGCGGTCGGGCTGCCGGTGAGCGATGCCATCCGGGTCGCCGGCGGGAACCCCAGGGCGGTCCGGTCGGCGAGCTCGCGGACCGCCATGCCCGCGGGGTCCCAGCGGACCAGGGCCTGCACCGGGGTCAGCGCGCGGTCGGCGACCACCACTACCCGGCCGCCGGGCCGGGCCAGGGCGGCCGCCGCCAGCCAGCGCCGGAGCGCCTCCTCCCCCGCCCGCAGGTCGGCGCGGGACAGCAGCGCCCAGGCGTCGAGCAGCAGCACCGCGCCGT
>JAOPVD010000207.1 GCA_025966295.1 Frankiales bacterium
CCAGGACGGTGAGCTCGCCGGGCGCGCCGTCCCCGGGCAGGGCGTCGACCACGATGAGCACGTCGTAGCCGTCGAGCAGGTCGTAGGCCAGGTGCATGCCGCGGATCCCGTAGTCCACGACCGTCACGCCGTCGGGCACCGGCGTGCCGGCGAGCCGACGCGCCACCTCGCTGCCGAACCCGTCGTCGGTGAGGAACAGGTTGCCGATCCCGGCGACCAGCACGCCGCGGCTCATCGCGCGTCCTCCCGGGCGGCCAGCGGCTCGACCTCGTCCGGCGCGAAGTAGTAGAACCGGCCGGTGGCGCCGTACAGGTCGCCGCCCGGGTCGTCCTCGAGCATGACGCCCAGGTGCGTCCCGCCGTCGACGTCGAAGTAGACCCGCGCCACGACCGCGGTCAGCCCGGCGAGGAACAGGTCCTGGGCGTCGGCCCGCCGCGACGGACGCAGCAGCACCCGGCTGCCCTTCGCGACCGGCACCCCCGCAACCAGTACGGCGTCCTTCTCCGGCTCGACGTGGGCGTCCTGGCCGGCGTCCCACCACGGCAGGTCGTCGCCGTGGACGGGGAGCCCCTCATCCCGCCGGGCGCCGTGCAGTCGCTCCAGGGCGCTGTCGGTCATGCTGTCGCAGCGCGCCAGGATCGCGGCCGCCCGCGGGTCGGTGCCGCGGGCGTCGGCCTTCTCCTGCTCGGTCATCGTCATGACCCGCAGCGTGAGGATCTCGTCGATCTCGGTGGCGTCGAACAGGTCACCCGCGCTCTCGGGCGCGATGGCGGGGTGGTCGGCCAGGATGAGCGGGGCGACGAGGACCGCGTCGGCACCGGCGTCGTCGGCGACGAGCACCGGCCAGCAGCGGGACTGCACGCAGGACGCCGCGTCGGCGCCGGCCCAGTCGGGCCCGTCGAGCAGCGAGTGGAAGCGGGCGCGCTCTGCCGTCACCAGCAGGTGGGTGCCGACGAAGGAGTAGCGGGCCGCCACGTCCCGGTCGCTCCAGCCGTCGACGGCGCCCGGCGACCATTCGGTGTGGTTGTCGACGCGGAGACCGACCACGACCAGGCGCGGGTCCTGGCCGGGACGGACGCTGACGGCGAGGGTGCCGTCCAGGCCCCACCGCCGGCGGACCAGCCGCCCGACGACGCGCCCGTCCTCGTGCAGTTCCTCGATGTCTTCCCCGCTGGGGACGCTGACCCGGTGCTGCTGCTCCGCGAGGGCCAGCCCGGGCAGCGAGATCTCCCGCGACACCGCCTCGTGGAACGGGATCCAGCGGGTGCCCCCGACGGTCAGCTCGGCGACGCTGACCCAGTAGCCGGCGGCGGCCCGCCGCTCGACGACCCGGGACTGCACCTGCAGGAAGCGCAGGTGCACGTCCAGGCGCGCGCCGGGCTGCGGCTCGACCAGCACCTGCGCCGAGAGCGCCGGCTCTTCGCCGGCGCCGGCCTCGGCCGCCCCTTCCGGCCCGAGCACGCCGAACTGCCAGCGGACCTGGTTCTTCGCCGACGACGCCCGGTAGGGGTACAGCAGGTAACCCTCGTAGAGCACGGCGTCGGCGACCTGGCGGGCCGCGGCCAGCGTCATGACGCCGCCACCTCCGCCGGCAGCAGCCTGGCCACGGTCTGCTCCCAGGACACCAGGCCCTGCGCCGCTCGGTACCGGGCGAGCGCCGCGATGGTGTCGCGGTTCAGCCGGATCCAGCCGGTGCCGGGGAAGTACAGGTCCATCAACTCGCCCCAGGCGCTCACCGGCAGCCCGCAGCGGGCCTCCAGCGACCACGACAGCTGCTCGACCGCGAAGCCGCTGGTGCCGCGGGTGAACACGGTGCCGCTGAACAGCAGCACGAGCGGCACGTCCCCGCCCCGCAGGGCGTGCAGGTACTTGGTGCCGCTGACGTCGAAGTCGTAGGTGCAGGCGACCGGCAGGTCGAACTCGGTGCTCGTCCGGAAGCCCTGCACCAGCGTGCTGGCGTGCGTCCACAGGAACGGCTTGAGGGTGGTCGGGTACCGCTCCGCGGTGCCGAACAGGTCGGTCAGGCCGGCCTGCTCTTGCGCGTCGTACGGCCGGCGCTGCGGCTCGATCCGCAGCTGGCAGCGGAGCGCGATCGCGTGCACGACCGCGCCGCTGCTCTCGGTCAGCCGCAGCCGGAACAGCAGGTGCGGCGCCGCGGCGTGCGTCTGCGGCCGCACGTCGAGGACCTCGAAGGCCAGCTCGGTCACGACGGCACCGCCGGACGGCTCTTGGCCCGCACCTCGTCGAAGAACTGCTCGAGCCGGCGGCGCACGTCCTGGCCGCCGTCGAAGCCCCGCCACAGCTGCCGCAGGTGCCCGACCAGCGCGTAACAGACGTCGATGGGCACCAGGAAGGCCTCGACCTGCTGGTCGGTGGCGTGCACCAGCAGCGCCTCCACGTCCGGCCGGAGGGTGGACAGCCCGGGGGCGGCCGCGACCACCCGGTCCCAGGCGTCCAGCACCAGCTCGGACTCGGTCGCGCCGGCCGGCCCGGGGTAGAACGCGACGACCCGTTCGAGCGCCGAGTTGAGGAACAGGAACGCGGTGCCGACCGGCAGCTGCAGCTCCTCCCAGACCGGAACGGCCAGGTCGGGGAAGGTCAGGTAGCGGTCGGGCACGGCCCGGTAGGCCAGGGTCGCGTCGGCGCGCGTGAACAGCAGGAAGCAGGGCCGGCAGGTGCACAGCAGCGACCGGCTGCCGACGTTGACGACGTGCTGGTGCTCATCGGCGACCGGCGCGCCGCACAGCTCGCAGCGCTCGTACGGGGACGGCTCGGGACGGCTGGCGCGGATCCGCGCCAGCACCGTCAGCGCCCCCGGCGAGAACGTCATCCCCGGCTCACACCGCGACCGGGGTGCGGACGGCGATCTCGACGACGCCGTCGCGGTCGAGCAACGGGACCGGCTCGAGGTGCCGGCCCGGCACGTCCACGTCGGCGCCGGCGCCCCGGACGTCGTAGTGCGCACCGCAGCCGGGACAGGTCAGGACCGCGCTGCCCGGCAGCGCGGGGGAGCGCTGCAGACCGGCGCCCTCGAAGGACACCTGGCAGGCCGCGCAGGCGTCGCGGTAGGCGTAGACCCCCGACAGCAGCCGGCACAGCACGACTTCGAGCCCGCCGACGGTGGTGCGGTGCAGCCCACCGACCGGCAGGTCCTCCACCCGCGCCGCGGCCGACCACTGCACCCCGGCCGCCGGCTCGTTCGTGCGCAGCCGCGCGGTCAGCTGGGACACCGGGATCACGCCCGTGGCCGGCGCTGGCTCCTCGACGTCGATCCGCAGCACCTCCGGCGCCGCCGCGCGGATCGCGTCCTGTACCGCGAGCTCGAGCGTGACCGACGAGGACGCACAGCCGTCGCAGCTCCCCAGCAGCTGCAGACGGACCACCCCCTCGTCGGTCACCTCGAGCAGCCGTACGTCCCCACCGTGGGAGCCGAGGTAGGGGCGCACGCCCGCGAGGGCGCGCTCCACCCGCTCGTCCACGCCGTACGGGTGCAAGCCGTGCACGAGCAGCAGGCTGGACACCAACTCGTC
>JAOPVD010000317.1 GCA_025966295.1 Frankiales bacterium
GACGACCGCGCCCCGGCCCACCCGCACGGTGGGGCCCTCGCCGACGCTCTCGCCGACGCCGGCGGCCACCACCAGCGCGCCGCCGGTGGTGCTGCCGCCCCGGCCGTCCGGGACGCCACCGTCGTCACCCGCGGCGGGGCCCGGCTAGCCCCTTCCCTGTGCCATGCTGCGCCCGCAGCGCTCGTCCGGGCGAACGACAGGGGGTCACGTGACCGCGCGCACCACCGGCAACCTGGCGGACCTGGTCCGGGCCGCCGCGGTGGCCACGCCGGACAAGGCGGCGCTGGTCTTCCACGGCGACACCGTCACCTGGCGTGAGCTGGACGCGCAGGTGTCCGCTGCGGCGCGCGGGCTGCTGGCGCTCGGTGCCGCCCCCGGGGACCGGGTCGCCGTCCACCTCGGCAACACCCCGGAGTTCCCGGTCGTCTACTTCGGGGCGCTGCGCGCCGGGCTGGTCGCGCTGCCGGTCAACACCGGCTACACCGCCGACGAGCTGGCCCACGTCCTGGGTGACAGCGGCGCCCGGGTGGTGGTCACCACGTCCATCACCGCCGACACGGTGCGGGCGGTCGACGCCGACCTCACGGTCGTGGTGGCGGGCAGCCCGTCGTACGACGAGCTGGTGGCCACCGACGGCGACCTCGACAGCGTCGGCGGCGGCGAGGACCTGGCCGTCGTGCTCTACACCTCCGGTACCAGCGGGCGTCCCAAGGGCGCGATGCTCACCCACCGGGCGCTGCTGGCCAACCTCGAGCAGACCTCCCGGATCGACCCGCCGGTGGTGTCGCCGGACGACGTGGTGCTGCTGGTGCTGCCGCTGTTCCACATCTTCGGGCTCAACGCCGCCCTGGGCTCGGTCGCCTGGCACGGTGCGACCGGCGTGCTGGCCGAGCGGTTCGATCCCGTCGAGACCCTCGGGCTGCTCCGCCGGCACGGCGTCACCAACGTCGTCGGCGCCCCGCCGATGTACGTCGCCTGGTCGATGCTGCCCGACGTCGGCGACGCGTTCGCGACGGTCCGGCTGGCGCTGTCCGGGGCCGCCCCGCTGCCGCCCACCGTGCTGCACCGGGTGCTGGACGTCACCGGCCACCACGTGTTCGAGGGCTACGGCCTCACCGAGACCGCGCCGGTGCTGACCACCACGCTGATGAGCGAGGTGGCCAAGGCCGGCTCGATCGGGCGGCCGGTGCCCGGCGTCGAGCTGCGGCTGCTCGACGAGCGCGGCCGGCCGGTGGAGGAGGGTGACCCGGGTGAGGTCGTGGTCCGCGGAGCCAACCTGTTCAGCGGCTACTGGCCGGACGGCACGGACGGCCCGGACGCCGACGGCTGGCTGCCGACCGGCGACGTGGCGGTCCTCGACGACGACGGCGACCTGCACCTGGTGGACCGCCGGCGCGAGCTGATCCTCGTGAGCGGCTTCAACGTCTACCCGCGTGAGGTGGAGGAGGTGATCGCCACCCACCCGGACGTGGAGGAGGTCGCGGTCATCGGCATCCCGCACCCGTACACCGGCGAGTCGGTCAAGGCCCTCATCGTGCTGCGGGCCGGCGCCGTCCTCACCGCCGACGAGGTGGTCGCGCACAGCGCCCGTGCGCTGGCGCGCTTCAAGTGCCCGACCGCCGTCGAGTTCGTGCCCGAGCTGCCGCACTCGGCAACCGGCAAGGTCTCCAAGGGCCGGCTGCGCGAGCTCTCCGCCTAGCGTCTGCGCGTACCGTGGCGGGGTGCTGCGGAGGCGACGTACGGCGGTGTCGCTGGTGACTTTCGTGACCCGCGCCGGGTGCTCGATGTGCGCCGAGGCGCAGCCGGTGGTGGAGCGGCTCGCGGCCGCGGCCGGGGTGCCCGTGGCGGTCGTCGACGTTGATGCCGACCCCCTGTTGCGCGAGTGGAGCGACCACGTTCCGGTGGTGCTGCTCGACGGCGCGCCGCACAGCCGGTGGTGGGTCGACGAGAAGCAGCTGCGCGCCGCGCTTCGGGCCCGGGTGTGACCCGCTTCACTGACTTTGTGCGCGCGTTCACAAGCGCGTAACCTGGCTTGGCGGCGCTGCCCCAGCGCCCCCATCGGCCCCGACGGGCCCCCTGGCAGGAGCCGGACTGTGGACGCGAGCAACCTCCCTGAGGACGCGCTCGCCACGCCCGTGCCACGACGCCGGGAGGTCGTGCCCGAGGCCACCGTCGCCCGGCTGCCCATCTACCTGCGGGCGCTGCACGGGCTCGCCGACGAGGGCCAGACCACCGTCAGCTCCGAGGCGCTCGCGGAGGCGGCCGGCGTCAACAGCGCCAAGCTCCGCAAGGACCTGTCGCACCTGGGCTCCTACGGCACCCGCGGCGTCGGCTACGACGTCGACCACCTCATCGCCCAGATCTCGCGCGAGCTCGGGCTGTCGCGCCGCTGCTCGGTCGTCCTCGTCGGGGTGGGAAACCTCGGCCGGGCCCTGGCCGGGTACGGCGGGTTCGCCAGCCGCGGGCTCGCGATCGACGCGCTGCTCGACGCCGACCGGAGCCGGGTCGGCGAGCAGATCGCCGGGCTGACCGTGCGGCACATGGACGACCTGCCGGACGTCGTGACCGGCGTGAGCATCGGCGTCATCGCCACCCCCGCGGACGCGGCCCAGGAGGTCTGCGACCGGCTGGTGAGCGCCGGCGTCACGAGCATCCTGAACTTCGCGCCGACGGTGCTGTCGGTGCCGAGCCACGTCGACCTGCGCAAGGTGGACCTCTCGATCGAGCTGCAGATCCTGTCGTTCCACGAGCACCGCAAGGCTGCGCGCGCCGAGGGAGCCCTCGCATGAGCGTCCTGACCGTCGGGCTCTCGCACCGCAGCGCGCCCGTCTCGCTCCTCGAGGAGGTCAGCCTGGGCATCGGGGACACCACCGAGGTCCTCACCGAGCTCACGGCCGGCGCGGTCGGCGAGGCCATCGTGCTGTCCACCTGCAACCGGATCGAGGTCTACGCCGACACCGACGCCTTCCACGCCGGCGTCGACGCCATCACCGACCTGCTGTCGCGGCGCGCCGGCGTCCCGCTGGAGGAGCTCTCCAAGCACCTCTACGTGCACTGGGAGGGCCAGGCCGTCCTGCACCTGTTCCAGGTCGCCTGCGGGCTCGACTCGATGGTCATCGGCGAGTCGCAGATCCTCGGCCAGCTGCGCCGGGCGTACGCCGCCTCGGGCGACGGGGCCGGCCGGGTGCTGCACGAGCTGTTCCAGACCGCCCTGCGGGTCGGCAAGCGGGCGCACTCCGAGACCGGCATCGACGCGGCCGGCCAGTCGCTGGTGACCGTCGGGCTCGAGCACGCGGTGCGCGCCGTCGGGGAGCTCGAGGGCCGCAACGTCCTGGTCATCGGCGCCGGCTCGATGGGCGCGTTGGCCGGCGCGACGCTGCGCCGCGCGGGCGTCGGTGAGGTGGTCGTCGCCAACCGCACCCCGGCCAACGCCGAGCGGCTGGCGCTCTCGCTGGACGGCCGTGGCGTCGGGCTGGACGCCCTGGAGGCCGAGCTGGCCCGGGCCGACGTGGTCGTCACCAGCACCGGCGCGACCGGGCTGGTCGTGCACCGCGAGGTGGTCGCCGCCGCGCTCGCGCAGCGCGCCGGCCGCCCGCTGGCCATCCTGGACCTGGCGCTGCCGCGGGACGTCGACCCGCTCGTGCGCACGCTGCCCGGCGTCACGATCGTCGACCTGGAGGGGCTGCAGACCGCGCTGGCCGGCACCGACGCCGGCGCCGGCGTCGAGGCCGCCCGCGAGATCGTCGCCGACGAGGTCGGCACGTTCCTCACCTGGCAGAAGGCCAGCCGGGTGCAGCCCACCGTGGTCGCGCTGCGCAGCCGGGCCGACGAGGTGGTGGCCGCCGAGCTCGGCCGGCTCAAGAGCCGGCTGCCCGAGCTCGACGACCGGGAGCGCGCCGAGGTCGAGCAGACCGTCCGGCGGGTCGTGCAGACGCTGCTGCACACCCCCACCGTCCGGGTGAAGGAGCTCACCGAGGCCCCGGTCGGGCTGTCCTACGCCGATGCCCTGCGCGAGCTGTTCGGGCTGGACCGCGCGGCCCCGGCGGCCGTCACCGTCACGCCACTGGCGCTCGAGGAGGACGACGCGTCGTCGCCGGAGGTGGCGCGATGACCGCGCTCCGCCTGGGCACCCGCGCCTCCGCGCTGGCGCTGACCCAGTCCGGTCACGTCGCGGACGCGCTCCGCGCGCTGGGTCACGACGTCGAGCTGGTCCACATCACCACGCACGGCGACACCTCCTCGGCGGCCATCGCGCAGCTCGGCGGCACCGGCGTGTTCGTCACCGCCCTGCGCGACGCGCTGCTCGCCGGTGAGGTGGACCTGGCCGTGCACTCCTACAAGGACCTGCCGACCGCCCCCGCCGACGGGTTGGTCATCGCCGCCGTACCGCCGCGCCAGGACGCCCGCGACGCGCTCGTCGCGCGGGACGGACTGACGCTCGGCGAGCTCCCGACCGGCGCCCGCGTCGGGACCGGCTCCCCCCGCCGCACCGCCCAGCTGCGCGCGCTGGGGATGGGGCTCGAGGTCGTGCCGGTGCGGGGCAACGTCGACACCCGGATCGGCCGGGTCGCCCCCGGCGACCTCGACGCCGTGGTGCTGGCGCGTGCAGGTCTCGCCCGGCTGGGCAGGCTCGACGAGGTGACGGAGACCCTCGACCCGCTCCAGGTGCTGCCCGCTCCCGCGCAGGGCGCCCTGGCGGTCGAGTGCCG
>JAOPVD010000280.1 GCA_025966295.1 Frankiales bacterium
CCGACGAGTGGCTGTTGACCGACAGGTTGCCGGCCTCGACGCCGCGCGCGACCCGCAGCGCCCGCCCGAGGTCACGCGTCCAGATCGAGCCGGACAGCCCGTAGCTGCCCTCGTTGGCGATCCGCACCGCGGCCGCCTCGTCCTCGAACGGGATGACGGTCACGACCGGGCCGAAGATCTCCTCGATCGCCGCGCGGTCCGCCGGGTCGACGGGTGCCAGCACGGTCGGCGGGAACCAGAAGCCCGGGCCGGCCGGAGCGTCCCCGCGGAAGGCGACCGGCGCGTCCTCCGGCACGTAGGACGCGACCCGGTCGCGCTGCTGCCGGCTGATGAGCGGACCCATCTGCGAGGTCTCGAGGGCCGGGTCCCCGACCCGCACCGCCTTCACGGCCGGCTCGAGCAGCTCCAGGAAGCGGTCGTACACCGACCGCTCGACCAGGATCCGGGACCGGGCACAGCAGTCCTGGCCCGCGTTGTCGAACACCGCAGCGGGCGCGCTGGCCGCGGCCTGCTCCAGGTCGGCGTCGGCGAACACCACGTTGGCGCTCTTGCCGCCGAGCTCGAGCGTCACCCGCTTCACCTGCTCCGCGCAGCCGGCCATGACCTGCTTGCCGACCCGGGTCGACCCCGTGAAGACGATCTTGCGCACGTCGGGGTGCTCGACGAGCCGCCGGCCGACCACCGGTCCGGCGCCGGGCAGCACGGTGAAGACGTCGGCAGGAAGCCCGGCCTCCAGGGCCAGCTCGGCCAGCCGCAGCGCGGTGAGCGGGGTGAGCTCGGCCGGCTTGAGCACGACGGTGTTGCCGGCCGCCAGGGCCGGCGCGAACGCCCAGCTGGCGATCGGCATCGGGAAGTTCCAGGGCACGATCACGCCGACCACACCGAGCGGTTCGTGGAAGGTGATGTCCACGCCGCCGGCGACCGGGATCTGCCGGCCGAACAGCCGCTCCGGGGCCGCGCTGTAGTAGGTGAGCACGTCACGGACGTTGCCGGCCTCCCACCGGGCGCTGCCGATCGGGTGGCCGGCGTTGCGCATCTCCAGCTGGGCCAGCTCCTCCAGGTGGTCCTCGACCTGCCCGGCGAAGCGGCGCAGCAGCCGGCCCCGGTCGGCCGGCGCGACCCGCCGCCAGCCGTCGAAGGCCCGTCGGGCCCGTTCGACCGCCAGGTCGGTCTCGGCCAGGTCCGCCATGTCCACGGTGCTGACGACCTGCTCGGTGGCCGGGTTGACCACGTCGTACGACGTCATCACAGCCGCTCGAACCCCCGGAACCGCTCCCAGTCGGTGACCGCCCGCCCGTACGCCGCCAGCTCCACGCAGGCCATGTTCGCGTAGTGCTCGACGACCTCGTCGCCGAAGGTGCGGCGGGCGAAGGTGCTGCCCTGCCACAGGGCGAGGGCCTCCTGCAGGCTGGTCGGTACCCGGGCCGCGTCGGGGTCGCCGTAGGCGTTGCCCTCGAACGCCGGCTCGAGCTCGAGCGCCTGCTCGATCCCGGCCAGGCCGGCGGCGATGACCGCGGCGGTGGCCAGGTAGGGGTTGACGTCGCCGCCGGGGATGCGGTTCTCCAGCCGCAGCGACGCTCCGGGCCCGACCAGCCGGAACGCGCAGGTGCGGTTGTCCCGCCCCCACCGGAGCGCGGTCGGCGCGAACGACCCCGCGACGTACCGCTTGTAGGAGTTGATGTTCGGCGCCAGCAGCAGGGTGAGCTCGCGGGTGTAGGCCAGCTGGCCGGCCACGAACGAGCGGCCGACCGCCGACAGGCCGTCCCCGTCGGCCAGCACCAGGCTGCCGTCGGTACCTCGGAAGCTGCAGTGGATGTGGCACGAGTTGCCCTCGCGCTCGTCGAACTTCGCCATGAAGGTCAGCGCCACGCCGTCCTGCGCGGCGATCTCCTTCGCGCCGTTCTTGTAGATCACATGCCCGTCGCAGGCGGCGGTCGCTTCGTCGTAGAGGAAGGCGATCTCGTGCTGGCCGAGGTTGCACTCGCCCTTGGCCGACTCGACGACCAGGCCGGCCCCGGTCATGCCGTTGCGGATCCGGCGCAGCAGCGGCTCGACGCGGGCGGTGCCGAGCAGCGAGTAGTCGACGTTGTACTGGTTGGCCGGGGTGAGGTTGCGGTAGCCGGCCGTCCACGCCTGCTCGTAGGTGTCCCGGAACAGCAGGAACTCCAGCTCGGTGCCGACGTACGCAGCCAGCCCGGCGCCGGCGAGCCGCGCGGTCTGCCGGGCCAGCACCTGCCGCGGCGAGGCGACGACGTCGCTGCCGTCCGGCCACCGCAGGTCGGCGAGGACCAGCGCCGTGCCCTCCTGCCACGGCACCGGACGGAGCGTGGCCAGGTCGGGCTGCATCACGAAGTCGCCGTAGCCGCTGGACCAGGACGACATCGCGTAGCCGTCGACGGTGTTCATGTCGACGTCGACCGCCAGCAGGTAGTTGCACCCCTCGGTCGCGTGCTCGAGCACCACGTCCAGGAAGTAGCGGGCATGCAGCCGCTTGCCCTGCAACCGCCCCTGCATGTCGGTGATCGCCACCACGACGGTGTCGACCTCACCGGCGTCGACCTGGCGGCGCAGGTCCTCGACGGCCAGGGGCGCCCGGCGCGGCTCAGGCAAGGCTCTCCAGCTCGCGCTCCATCGCCGCGAGCTCCTCCGGCGAGCCCTGCACCTTCGGACCGGTGAACCACTTGCGCGCCGACACCAGCCACCAGATCCCGGCGAAGCCCAGGACGACGAGCACCGCCAGCGGGGTGTAGTTGAAGTTGGTCCGGGTCACCGGGCTCGCGGTCGGCAGCATGAACAGCACGGTGATGAACGCGACCCACAGGACCGCCACCGTGCCGATCGGCCTGCTCCACCGGCCCAGGTGCCACGGTCCGCGTTCGAAGGCGTCGCCCTGCCGCAGCCGCAGGAACGTCGGCAGGACGTAGGCGATGTACAGCCCGATCACGGCGATGGAGGTGACGGCTGCGTACGCCGTCGCGTTCCACAGGTACGGCAGGCCGAGCAGGAAGGCACCGCCGGCGGCCAGCCAGATGGCATTCGTTGGCGTCCGGGTGCGGGGGTTGATCCGGTGCCAGACCGCCGAGGCGGGCAGGGCACCGTCGCGCGAGAACGCGTAGATCATGCGCGAGTTGGCGGTCACCGAGGCCATCCCGCAGAACAGCTGGGCACCGATCGCGATCAGCAGCAGCAGCTTGCCGCCGGTCTCGCCGACCGCGTCGATGAAGATCTGGGCCGGCGGTACCGCGGTGGCCGTGCCGGTCGCGGAGTCATAGCTCTGGATGGCGAAGGTCAGCCCGATGAGCAGCACCCAGCCGGCCACGATCGAGACGACGATCGACATCACGATGCCGCGTGGCCCGGCGACCGAGGCGTCCCGCGTCTCCTCGGTCATGTGGGCCGACGCATCGAAGCCGGTCAGCGTGTACTGGGCCAGCAGCAACCCGATCAGGGCGACGTAGAAGCTGGAGTGCCAGCCGGTGTTGTTGACGAACTCGGTGAACACGAACGACGTCGACTGGTGCTTGTCGGGGGCGAAGGCCAGAACCAGCACGATGACGGCCACGCCGACCACGTGCCACCACACGCTCACGTTGTTGAACAGCGCGACGACCTTCACACCGAACTGGTTGAGCGTGGCGTGCAGCACCAGGATCAGACCGAACAGCATGATCGTGTGCCACGGCCGGGCGTCGAAGCCGAACTGCAGGTCGAGGAAGGCGTTGAGGAAGAACGCCGCACCGAAGTCGATGCCGGCCGTGACCGCGACCTGCCCCAGGAAGTTGAACCAGCCGGTGAACCAGGACCAGGCTGCGCCGTTCTTCTTGGCCAGCTTCGCCGACCAGTAGTACAGCCCTCCCGCGGTGGGGAAGCTCGAGCAGACCTCAGCCATGGCCAGGCCGACCATCAGCGTCATCACACCGACGATCGGCCAGCCCCACACGATGACGGCCGGACCACCGGTGTTGAGGCCGAAGCCGTAGAGCGTCAGGCATCCCGACAGGATCGAGATGATGGTGAAGGAGACGGCGAAGTTGGAGAACCCCGACATGTGCCGGGCCAGTTCCTGCGCATAGCCCAGCTGGTGCAGCCGGGAGGTGTCGCTGTCGCGCCGGGCGGCGCCGTCGTGCGAGGCGGGGATCAACGGCTCTGTGCTCATGCGGAGTCCTACCTTCAGGTGGCTCGCGAACTGAGGCCCAATGGATCAGATCCGGACCATAGGGCTGCGGTCATCGTTCGACAAGCACCAGCCCTACCGAAGAGCGCGCGCCGCCTCGACGTGCGCCGCGAACAACCGCCGGTCCGCCCCTGCCTCGGGATGCCACTGCACCCCGAGGCAGAAGGCGTGGCCCTGGCCCTCCACGGCCTCCACGGTGCCGTCCTCCGCCCACGCGGTCGGCGTCAGGGCCGGCGCGATCCGGCCGAGGGCCTGGTGGTGGTGGCAGTCGGCGGCCGCCCGCGGCCCGAGCAGCTCGTGCAGGACGCTGCCGGGGGCGGTCCGGACCGCACGGCTCTGAAACAGACCCGGGCCAGGGTCGTGGCAGCCGACGCCCGGCAGGTCCGGCAGGTGCTGCAGCAGGTCACCGCCCAGCGCCACGTTGAGCAGCTGCATGCCGCGGCAGATGGCGAGCAACGGCGTGCCGCCGTCCAACGCGGCCTGCAACGCAACCAGCTCGGCGGCATCCCGGTCGGGACGAACGACGGTCGTGTGCGCACCGGCCGGCTGCCCGTAGCGGACCGGATCGACGTCCGCGCCGCCGGCGAGCACCAGGCCGTCCAACCGGGCGACGACCTCGGCACTCACCCCGCCGGTCGGGAGCAGCACGGGCTCGCCGCCGGCCTCGGCGACGGCGTCGACGTAGCTCGCCGGCACGAGCACGGCGGGAACGTCCCAGCTGCCCCAGCGAGCCTGCTCGCGGTAGGTGGAGATGCCGATCAGCGGGCGCACGGTCCTCCTGCCTGGGACGGTCCCGGCAGCCTAGGGCGCCGCGCAAGCCCCGGACGGAACAACGAAGACCCGCTCCTCCCTCCCAGCAGGGAGGAGCGGGTCTCCGGCTCGTGCGGACGGGCTCTTCGACCCAGCTCGTCGACCCCGTCCGCCCTACATAACGGGGGTGTCCCGAGAACCTCGCGCTAGCTCGCGGACTTCCTGCCGCCGTGCAGCACCGCGAACGCCAGGGAGAGCACCAGCACGGCGCCGGCCGCCAGCCCGCCGGCCAGGTACGCGTCCCGGTCGGTGGGGGCGAGGAGGGTGGCGCTGCGGGCCGAGCCGCCGTACGTCGCACTGACCCGGTTGCTGTCGCCCGTGACGCCGTTCTGGTCGCTGGTGATGGTGCTGGCCAGCGTCTGCCCCGCCGAGTCGGCCAGCCGTACGGCGTGCTCGTGGGTGGAGGCCCGCGCCACCAGGCGGATGCTGTCCGGCCCATCCTCCAGGCCGGCGAGTTGCTCGCGCACCGTGCCGGCAGGAAGGTTGGTCCGCAGCGCCGCGAGGGTGGTGAAGTCCTGGGTCCCGACCCGGGTGCGGTAGCGCTCCACCGCGGCGCTCACCGCGGCCGCGTCGGTGCCGAGCGACGCAGGCTGGAGGGTCACGACGGTCGCGGCCTGCCAGGTGTGCGGGCGGGTCTTCACGACCGCCGCCGCGCCGAGTCCGGCGGCGGCGGTCAGCAGCAGCACGATCAGCAGCACCGCCGCGCGCAGGGCCTTCCGCCGCCGCCGTGCGGGCGGTACGACGGTCCCGCGGGCGGGTGCCGCTAGCGGCTCGGACCACGGCGGTACGGGGCGCTCGATGGCGGGGCCGGTCGGGGTGCGCAGCGCTTGCACGATCGCCGGAACGGGGGCTGCCGGCGCGGGGCGTGCCGGCGGCTGATCACCGGCCGTGACCTGCGAGCCGGACGGCGCCTTCGCAGGGACCTTGGCCGGGACCTTCGCTGCAGCCGGCGCTGCGGTGGACGCCCCGTGGCGGCCGCGCGGACTTGCGACCGGGGCGGTCCGCCTCCGCGGGATGCGCGCAGGTGCGGGTGTGGCAGGCGGGTCGTCGTCAGGCACGGGCACTCCCCCCGCCCCGCGGCAGGGTCGCGCCTGCTCCTTCGGGGCCTCGGTGGAACGGTGGCGCCGAGGCTAACAGCGCGGAGCCGCGCTGCGGCGGTGCCGCCCAGGCTCAGACACTCAGCCGCCCGGTGCAGGTGGCGCTGCCCCGCTTCGCCGTGGCGACCAGCTTGTCCACCCCGGCCCGGTTGGCGATGCGCTTCTCCACGGAGAACGAGCCGCTCGGCCGCTGCGTGACCTTGTTGCCGCTGAACACGACCGCGCCGTTGTCGGTGACGCGCACCGCCCAGGTCTGCCCGGCGACATTGCTGTCGACCTCGAACTCCATCTCGATGCGACCGCTGTCGTGCTTGGCCTTGAGCTTCCAGACCGCACCGGAGCTGCACTTGCCGGTGGCGATGCTGCCGCCGCCGCCCTTCGCCGCCGCGGGCGAGGCGGTGACCACCAGGCCGGCTCCGACCAGCGCCATCAGACCCAGGCCGGCCGCGCTCTTCGTCTTCGTCATGTCGGATCTCCTCTGCTGCTGCCGGCCCTCGTGGCCCGCGATCTGCAGACAAGGTCGCGGCCGGCGGCCTAAGCGGACCTCAAGCCAGGGCCAGACCCAGGCAACCTCCTGAACCGGGTCGGCGTCCTGGCTGCTGACTACGGCACACCGCCGCAGCACTTGCCCGAAGGACACATCGTGAGCACCCGTCGTATCGTCGCCGCCAGCCTGGTCCTCGCCGGCGTCGCCCTGGTCCCCGCCGTGGCTGCCTTTGCGAACGGCAACGAGCCGACGGCCGCCACGCCAGCCGCAGCGTCCAAGACGGCCCCGGCCGCCGCCGCGCAGCCCAAGGCCGCCCGCGCTGGAGTGGCGTACGGCAGCGTCCGCCCGGCGAACTACGTCACCGTGAAGCCGGCTCCGGCCTACGACCGGCCGGCGCTGTCCGGCAACGAGGCCGGCGAGCTGCACCAGGGCACCGAGCTGGAGAGCACCGGCCGGACCGCCACGGCCGAGGGCCGCGCCTGGATGGAGATCAAGGTGCCCGGCCGGACCACCGGCTGGGTCCTCACCGGCGCCGTCCGCAAGATGTAGCGAGGCGTACGCAGGCAGCCCCGCCGACACGACCGGCGGGGCTGCGCTCTTTCGCCTAGGCGGTGAGTGCCTGCTTGATCGCCTCGTCGAGCGGCGTCGTCGGCCGGCCGGCGAGCCGGGCCAGGTCGCCGGAGGTGACATGCAGCTCGCCGCGGGCGACACCCGCGTCCGCGTCCGCGAGGACGCCGGCGACGGGCGCCGGCAGGCCGGCGCCTTCGAGCACCTGGGTGTAGGCCTCGACCGGCAGGTCGGTGTAGGTGACGGCCTTGCCGCTCGCGGCGGACAGCGCCGCGGCGTACTCGGCCATCGTGAAGGCGGTGTCCCCGCCGAGCTCGTACACCTGTCCCTCGTGGCCGTCGGTCGCCAGGACCACGGCGGCGGCGGCCGCATAGTCGGCGCGGGTGGCGGCGCTGACGCGGCCGTCGCCCGCGGACCCGACGATGCCGTGCTCGAGGTGTACGGCCAGCTGACCGGTGTAGTTCTCGGTGTACCAGCCGTTGCGGAGCAGCACGAACGGCAGGCCGGAGTCGCGGACGAGCTGCTCGGTGGCCTGGTGCTCGGCGGCCAGCTGCAGGGTGCTGCTGTCGGCCCGCGCGATGGAGGTGTAGGCGAGCAGTCCGGCGCCGGCCTCCTTCGCGGCCACGATGACGTTGGCGTGCTGGGCCGCGCGCTGGCCGACCTCGCTGGAGGAGATCAGCAGGATCTTGGTGGCGCCCGCGAAGGCTGTGCGCAGCGTGTCCGGCTTCGTGTAGTCGGCCTGCCGGACCTGGACCCCTTGGGCCGCCAGGTCCGCGGCCTTCTCGGGCTGGCGGACGGCGGCCACGATCTGGCCGGCCGGCACGCCGCGGGCGAGCAGCTCGGTGATGACGTGCCGACCGAGCTGGCCAGTGGCGCCGGTGACGACGAGGGTCATGAGGGTGTCCTTCTTTCGAGGGGAGAGGGTGACGCGGAGGTTCAGGCGGCCTGGAACGAGCGCTTCGACAGGCCGTACATCCAGCCGCCGATGGTGGTGCTGACCGCAGCGCCGGGGTCGGTGGCGGCACCCAGCGTGACGAACAGCGGCGTGAAGTGCTCGACGGTCGGATGCGCGTAGGGCATGCCGGGTGCGCGGCCGCGGAAGCTGGCGAGCTCTTCGACATCGCCGCGGGCGAGGGCGTCCGCGGCCCACAGGTCGAACTCCTTCGACCAGCCGGGCACCTTCCCCCCGAAGTTCTCACGGTTCAGGAACTGCAGGCCATGGGTCATGAAGCCGGAACCGATGACGAGCACCCCCTCCTCGCGCAGGGCCCGCAACCGCTGCCCGAGGGCGAGCAGCCGGGTGCTGTCGTGGGTGGGCAGGCTCAGCTGCAGCACCGGCACGTCGGCGTGCGGGTACATGATCTTCAGCGGGACCCAGGCGCCGTGGTCCAGCCCGCGCGAGCGGTGCTCGTGCGGCTGCTCCGGCAGCAGGGCGGCGACCTGCCGGGCCAGCGCGCTCGCCTCGGGGGTGTCGTACCGCATGCGGTAGTACATCGGGTCGAAGCCGCCGAAGTCGTAGACCGGTGTGGTGTGCGCAGCGCTGCTCGACAGCGACAGCGGCGCGGCCTCCCAGTGCGCGGAGACGATCAGGATCGCCCTCGGCTTGGGCAGCGACCGGGCCCAGGCGAACAGCTCGGCCATCCAGACCGGGTCCTCGAAGGTCGGCGGTGCGCCGTGGCTGATGAACAGCGACGGCAGCGGGCCGGCCGCGGGGGTCCAGCTCTCGTGCGGCGCGGCGCGGTCCGCGGCGGCGACGTTGGCCAGGTGCGTGTCGAACGGGTGGCGGCGGGTCATGGCGGCTCTCGCAGAACTTGAAGTTTCAACTGAAGCCACGCTAGGCGCAACTAGTTGAGGAGTCAAGTACTTCTCAGGCAGGCCGCCGGCCGCCGCCCTTGGCCGGGTGCTCCAGGTCCTTGCGGTCCTCGATCTGCCGGATCAGCTCGTGCCGGGCCTCGCGCAGGGCCCGCTCGAGGTCCCGGTCCTGGGCGGTGGCGATCAGCGGCGGCCAGCCCGGCAGCCGGGCCTCGAGCGTCACCGACTGCTCGTCGCCGTCGCGCTCCTTCACCCGGACCTCGAGCGCGATGTCGTCCGGGTCCCAGCGCACCAGGTGCTGCGGCAGGCTGCCCAGCGCCGCGACGACCCGGGGCCGGTCCTGCTCGGACAGCCCCGTTCCCAGCCGCAGCCGGTCGAGGATGGCGCTCGGTGTGCTCATGGCGGCACCTCCGCGGGAGGGTCTGCTCGCCCCGCCCCGACCGACACCTCAGCCGGCGCCGGCGCACCGCCGCGCGGCTGCTCCGAACGGGTGCTTGCAATTGTTACCAGTGGGTAGCATCCTCTTGTTACCGGCGAGTACGCCATGCCCACATGCGTCGAGGAGCCCTGCACCATGGGTCACTACAAGAGCAACCTGCGT
>JAOPVD010000341.1 GCA_025966295.1 Frankiales bacterium
CCGGCGCGCAGCCGGCCGGCGACGTCGGCGCCGACCCGGCCGGTGCCGAGCAGGTGCCCGCTGGCCGCGAACGCCTCGGCGGACAGCAGCAGCAAGGCCGCCTCGTCGGCGCGGTCCCAGCCCGGCAGGGCGACCTCGGGGCACGGCCCGAGCACGCCGTCCAGGGCCTCGTCCACGCCGGCGGCCGCGGCCGGCCGGTAGCGGCCGATCCGACCGGCGGTGCCGACCCGGAAGCCGGGCTCCAGCAGCTGCATCCCGCGGACCAGACCGGCGACGTCCCGGGCCAGCGGACCGACGGTGTCCATCGACGGGGCGAGCGGCCAGACGCCCTCGAGGGAGATCCGGCCGTGCGTGGTCTTCAGCCCGGCGACGCCGCAGCAGGCCGCCGGGATCCGCACCGATCCGCCGGTGTCCGAGCCGAGCGCGATGTCGGCCGCGCCGTTCGCCACCACCACGGCCGCACCGCTGGAGGACCCGCCGGGCACCAGCCGCCCGTCCAGCGGGTTGGTGGGGGTGCCCTGCCAGCCGTTGAGGCCGGTGATGCCGTACGCGAGCTCGTGCATCACGGTCCGGCCCACGAGGACCGCCTCCGCGCGCACCCCGGCCAGGCAGGCGGCGTCCCGGGCGGCCGGGACCGGCTCGACCGCCGCGGACCCGGCGGTCGTCGGCAGCCCGGCCATGTCGAACAGGTCCTTCACGGCGACCCGCAGCCCCGGTCCGGCGTCGAGCCGCAGCGCGAAGCCGTCCATCAGCAGGGGTCGACGCGGATCAGGAACCCGCGCAGGTCCAGGAACTCGCTGAGCGGGACGCGGTGCTCGGCGCAGGCGTGCCAGAGCTTCTCGCGGTCGGGCGTGTGCACCTTCGGGTTGTTCCAGACCAGGGCGTGCACGGCCGGCGCACGGCAACCCTTGGCTGAGCAGGTCGGCTGTTCCACCTACCCATCCAACCAGCCCACTAGGCTGCCGGGCGTGGATCAGGAGCTGACCGCCTGGCAGCGCAAGCGCATCGAGCTGAAGTGGCGCCGTGCCTTCGTCCGCCAGGAGCTCAAGGCCCGCTGGTCGCTGCGCAAGGTCAACCAGCGCGGCCAGCGCTGCGTGGTGCTCGGCAGCCCGGTGGTCGACGGCTCCGACATGGAGGTCGGCGACGACTTCAAGGTCTGGTCCGGCCACCGCACCACCCTGATCAGCGGCTGGGGCAAGCTGCGCTTCGGGGACCGCGTCTTCGTCAACGTCGGCACCACCATCATCGCCGTCGAACAGATCGTCGTCGGGGACGACGTCGCCTTCGCCAACGACGTCTACGTCATGGACAGCGACAGCCACGGCGTCGAGGGCCGGCCGCACCGGCAGGCCCCGATCACCATCGGCGACGGCTGCTGGATCGGGGCGCGGGCGATGATCCTGCCGGGCGTGACGATCGGCAAGCGGGTGCTCGTCGCCGCCGGTGCGGTCGTCACCCGCGACGTCCCGGACGACTCGCTGGTCGCCGGCAACCCGGCCCGCGTCGTCCGGCAGCTCAACTACCCGGCCGGCTGCCGGCGGGCCTGGCACGACGAGTGGTGCCCGTGCCCCAAGGTGGCCGCGGTGGAGGACACCGAGGCCGTCGTCGAGGAGACGGCCTAGCCGGTGCTCCAGCAGCGGTGGCGGGACCTGACGTTCCTGCACTGGCCGGTCGACCCCGATGTGGTCGCTCCGCTGCTACCGGCCGGCACCGAGCCGGACCTGTTCGGCGGCAGCACCTGGGTCGGGCTGGTGCCGTTCCGGGTCACGGGCCTGCCGCTGCCGTTCCTGGAGACCAACGTGCGGCTCTACGCCGTCGACGGCCGGGGCCGCCGCGGGGTGGTGTTCCGTTCGCTGGAGGCGTCCCGGCTGCTGCCGGTGCTGGCCGCCCGGGCGACTCTGCGACTGCCCTACACCTGGGCCCGGATGTCGCTGCAGGTCCGGGGCCCGGAGCGGACCTACCGCACGGCGCGGCGCTGGCCCGGCCCGGTCGGCGCCGGCAGCACGGTGCGGGTGCGGGTCGGCGAGCGCCTCGAGCCCGACCCGCTGGCGGACTTCCTCACCGCCCGCTGGCAGCTGTTCGCCACCTGGTACGCCGGTCGCAGCGTCTGCGTCCCCGTGGCGCACGAGCCCTGGACGCTGCACGCCGCCGAGGTGCTCGACCTCGCCGACGACCTCGTCCGGACCGCCGGGCTGGTCGTCGACGGGCCGCCGCACGTGCTGTGGTCGCCCGGGGTGCGGGCGCGGATCGGGCGCCCGGTCAGGCTGTGACGTCGAGGACGAGCTTGCCGATGGAGCCGCGGCCGCGCAGCGCCTCGTGTGCCGCCGCCACCTCCGCCAGCGGGTAGCTGCCGCCGACCTGCGGCTTGAGGGTGCCGGCCTCGACCATGGCGAGCAGCTCGGCCATCGGCGGCTGCAGCATCGCCGGGTTGCCGAAGCAGTGCGCCAGCCAGAAGCCGATGACGGCGCGGCTCTTGCTCATCAGCTCCCCGGCGCTGACCGGCTTCGGCGGCGTGCGGGAGGCCATCCCGAAGGTGGCCAGCCGGCCGAACGGCGCGAGCGCCGCCAGCGACGCGTCGAACGTCGGGCCGCCGACCATCTCCAGGACGATGTCGACCTTCTTGCCGTCGTTGGCCGCCTGCAGCGCGCCCTTCAGGTCGGGTTCACCGGCCAGCACGAGGCGGTCGGCGCCCAGCTCCTGGGCGAGCTTCAGCTTGTCCTCGGTGGAGGCCACCGCGATCACGTTGCCGGCGCCCCAGTGCTTGGCGAGCTGGACGGCGAGGGTGCCGACCCCGCCGGCGGCCGCGTGCACGACCACCGACTCGCCGGGCTGCAGGTGGGTGCAGGTGCGGAGCAGGTGCCAGGCCGTCAGGCCCTGGACCATCAGCGACAGCGCCTGGCCGTCGCTGACACCGTCGGGCAGCGGGAAGGCCATCTGCGGGAACACCAGTGCCTTCTCGCAGTAGCCGCCGTTCATCGTGAAGGCCGCGACCCGGGTGCCGTCCGCGAGCCGCCCGACCACCTCGGCGCCCGGCACCATCGGCAGCGAGGCCGGCGCCAGGTAGGAGTTCTCGACCTGGTGGGTGTCGGCGTAGTTCACGCCGGCGCTGGTGACGTCGACGACCACCTGACCGCCGCCCGCCACCGGGTCGGGCAGCTCGACGAGCTGCAGGACCTCGGGGCCGCCGAACTCGGTGATCTGCACAGCTCTCATGGCGCGAACATACCGAATCCCATTCGGTCAGGAACTGGCACTATGTCCGGCGTGACCGACCAGACGACCGTCATCCGGCCCTCCGCGGTCCTCAAGGACACCGACGCCCGTCGGGTGCTCACGGAGCTGGAGGCCCAGGACGTCAGCCGCGGCGGCGTCTGGAGCGCCAGCCCCGGCGTCTGGCAGCGCTACGACAAGCCGTGGGACGGCCCGGGCGGGATGAAGGGCAGCTCGCAGCTGATCGGCACCATCGGGGCGGTCTACGGCACCCCGTCGAAGTACGACATCACCATCTACCGGGTGACCGTCACCACCCACGGCGACGCGACCGGCTGGAACGTCGAGCGGATCTGCGACGACGCCCTGCAGTACGCCGGCCTGACCCTCGCGAGCTGCCCGCGCACGACCCTGAGCTCGGCGACCCCCGACCCGTTCCGCAAGTCCTAGACCGGCACCGCCTCCCCGGCGCCGTACGGCGTCCGGCCGTCCGGCGTCAGCACCCACACCCGCTGCCGGCCGTGCACCGTCCAGTGGCCGGCGTCGCCGACGAGCGCTGTGTCCTCGTCGATGCCCACCACCGTCACACCCACCGGCGCCGCGGCCAGGTAGCGGCCGACCAGGTCCGGCAGCCACTGCGCGAAGCGGTCGAAGTGCGGGATGACCCGCAGCTGCGGCACGACGCCGAGCCCCGGCTCCGGCTTGCGGTCCGGGTGCCGGATGTCGGGCACCCAGGAGGTGAGGGCCATCGCGCCGGCACTGCAGCCGGCCAGCGCCGCCCCGCCCTGCCAGGCGGCCCGGATCGCCGCCGCGAGCCGGGTGCCGCGCAGCGTCGAGGCCAGGTACGTCGGGCTGCCGCCGGCCAGGTAGACGAGCCCGGCCCCCTCCACCAACGCGGCCAGCGCGGGGTCGTCGGCCTCGGTCCGGTCGCGGGCCACCACCGGCACCGCCTCCACGCCCAGCCGGGCGGCCTGCGCCCGGCCCAGCTGCACCCAGTGCTCCAGCGACTCCTCGCCCTCCGGTGCGGCGGCGGTCGGGATCTGCACGTACCGCGGTGGCCGGCCCTGCAGCAGCAGGTGTTCGACGTCGGCCATCACCGGCAGGTACTCGCCGCTCCCGACGAGGGCGACGGGTCCGGCGACGACCTGCGACATGCCGGCGACCGTACCGACAGGCAGACTGGTGCCGCGATGGACATCGACCTGCCCCCCACCGACGCTCCGCCCGTCGACGCCGTTCTGGTCGTGGGCTTCGGCGGCCCGGAGGGGCCGGCCGACGTGCTGCCGTTCCTCGAGAACGTCACCCGCGGGCGGGGTGTGCCGCGCGAGCGGCTCGAGGAGGTGGCGCGGCACTACCTGGACCTGTTCGGGGGCGTGAGCCCGCTGAACGCGCAGACCCGGGCGCTGCAGGCGGCCCTGCAGGAGCTGCTGCCCGACCTGCCGGTCTACTGGGGCAACCGCAACTGGCAGCCGTTCCTGTCGGAGGCCCTGCAGCAGCTGGTCGACGACGGCCGGCGGCACGCCCTGGCGGTCGTGACCTCCGCCTTCCCGTCGTACTCCGGGTGTCGTCAGTACCGCGAGGACATCGCGGCGCAGATGGTGCCGGGCGGGCCGCTCGTCACCAAGCTGCGGCACTACTACTGCGAGGAGGGCTTCCTCGCCACGATGCGGCGGCAGGTGGCAAAGGCCGCGGAGGGCCTGACGTCGCCGCGGCTGGTCTTCACCGCGCACTCGATCCCGCTCGTCATGGCGCAGACGGCGGGGCCGGCCGGCGGCGCGTACGTCGCGGCGCTGCGGATCGCGGCGGAGCGGATCGCGGGGGACCGGCCGTGGGACCTGGTGTTCCAGTCCCGCAGCGGCCCGCCGCAGGTGCCGTGGCTGGAGCCGGACGTGAGCGAGCACCTGCGCGCCCTGCACGGGCAGGGCGTCGACGAGGTGGTGCTGGTGCCGGTGGGCTTCACCAGCGACCACGTCGAGGTGCTGTTCGACCTGGATGTGCAGGCCCGTGCGACCGCGGACGAGCTGGGCCTGACGATGACGCGCGCCGGGACGGTCGGCACCGACCCGGAGTTCGTCGCGATGCTGGCCGAGCTGGTGCGCGAGCGGATCGCGGCGCCCGCCGAGCTGGCCGACCACGGCTGCGTAGCCACGCACGACCGCTGCCCGGCACAGTGCTGCCCGCCCCCGCCGCCGCGCCGCTAGCAGGTCCTGCCGGTCCCCTGGTTGAAGCAGAACGTGTAGGTCTGGCCGGACCCGCCGGTGGCGGACTGGGTCGTGTAGCTCATCCGCTCCTGCGTCGCCGCCAGCGTCACCTGCTCGTCGCCGGTCGCCGCCACCACCTGCCGGCTGACACGGACGCCGCTGAGCACGAAGGTGGCGATGTCGCGCTGCGCGCTGGTGCTGGTCCGGCGCACGTAGACGGTCACGGTCGCGAGCACCTGCCCGGTCGCCGCGGCCCGGGCGAACTGCGGGCTGTAGGCGTCGAGGGTCTTGGTGATGACCACCGGGTCGAGCCGGGCCTTGGCGGCCGCCGCGATGCCGAACCGCAGCTGGTCGATCTCGGCCGTTCCGCGGTGCGCGTCGCTCAGGCTGTCACCCCCTGTGAAGCCGCTCACGGCGAGGTAGCGGGTGTAGCCGGTGGTGTAGCTGTTGGCCGCGAGCTGCACGTCCCGCAGCGTCGTCAGCGGCTTGGCGCCCGGCCCCGGAATGGCGGTGGGCTGGGCCAGCACGGCGACCGCGGCGCCGACGGCGAGCGTTGCCAGGATCAGGGTGGTCAGGCGCAGGTGCACGGTGTGGGCCATGGGTGCCTCCCCGGCCGCAGGCTACTCCGCGCCGCCCCGCTCGGCGGCCACCTTGTCGGGCACCTGCAGCAGCCGCAGCACCGTCACCAGGCCCAGGCCGCCGACCAGGTTGCCGAGGACGGCGAAGCCCAGCAGCCCCAGCCAATCGGCGTACCCGAAGGATGCGCCGGCGTGCAGGGCCGCGAACGCCACGAGCGACCCCACGATCGCGTGGTTGAGCTTGCCGGCCCCGAGCAGGAACCCCATGACGACCGAAGGCACCAGCTTCACCCCGTCGTGCTCGGTGGAGTGCTGCATGTGGGTCATCAACGTGATGATGAAGCCGCCCAGCATCGCCAGCGCGAACGCCTTCCAGCTCACCCCGAGGCCGATGTAGAAGGCGGCCAGCTCGCGGGCGGTGTCGTGCAGCTGCGGGAACCCGACGATGACCAGACCGGTGACGACCCAGCCACCCACCAGGTTGGTCACCAGGCTGATGCCCCACATCGCCAGCAGCCCGGCGAGGCTGGCCTTGCGGGCGACGACCGCGGTGACGGGCACCAGGAAGTTCTCGGTGAACAGCTCGCTCCTGGCCAGCGTCAGCGCGATGAAGCCGATCGAGAACGCCAGCCCGGCCAGCAGCGGGTTGTGCGTCTGGTGCTCCACGAGCAGCAGCGCCAGTACGCCGGTCCCGACGTCGACGCCGCCGAGCAGGCCGGTGGCGACCTGCCCCCACCAGGAGCGACCGATGCGCTGCTGGCCCTCGTGCACCAGCCGCTCGAAGGTCCGCTCGCTGTCGTGCTGCGGCACGGCCGGGCGGGTCGCGGTCGCCATCCAGGAGGCCTTCCCGGCGCTACCCCGGCTACTCAGGCCCTCGCGCCTTGGGAGCGGGGCGTCCTAGAGGGCCTGCTCGATCTCGTCGCGGGGGATGCCGAGCAGGAACAGCACCGCGTCGAGGAACGGCACGCTGAGCGCCGCATCGGCGGCATCGCGCACGACCGGCTTGGCGTTGAAGGCGATGCCGAGGCCGGCGGCCTCCAGCATGTCGAGGTCGTTGGCGCCGTCGCCGATGGCCACGGTCTGCTCGGGCAGCAGGCCCTCGGCCGCGGCGAAGCGGCGGAGGGCGGCGGCCTTGCCGGCTCGGTCCACGACGTCGC
This sequence comes from Frankiales bacterium, assembly GCA_025966295.1. Lineage (GTDB taxonomy): Bacteria > Actinomycetota > Actinomycetes > Mycobacteriales > SCTD01 > RYN-111. Next base: position 7,147 of record JAOPVD010000341.1, read on the forward strand.
CGACTACCCGTCCGGTGAGGTGGCCGTCGACCACCTCGAGGACGTTGGCCAGCGCGTGGTCGAGCGAGAGCTGCTCCTTCAGGTCGTCGGTGACGGCCGTGAAGCCGCCGCTGACGATGCCGACCGTCCAGCCCAGCCGCTTGAGGGTGCGCACCAGCGTCCGCGCGCCCGGGGTCAGCCGGACCGCCTCCCGGACCCGGTCGACGGCCGCGACCGGCAGCCCCTCGAGCAGCGCGACCCGGGCCCGCAGCGAGGCCTCGAAGTCGAGCTCGCCGGCCATCGCGGCGCTGGTGACACGGGCGACCTCGGCCTCGCACCCGGCCTCGGCGGCGAGCATCTCGATCACCTCGCCCTGCACCAAGGTGGAGTCGACGTCCATGACCACCAGCCGCTTGGCCCGCCGGTAGATCGAGGCCCGCTCGACGGCCACGTCGACCCGCTGGGCGACCGCCTCGGCGGCCAGCTCGGCCCGGAGCCGCGCGGTGTCCCCGCCCGCGACGACGAGCTCGAAGGACTGCGCCGGCCAGGACGACAGCCGGTGCACCCGCTCGATGTTGGCGCCGCACACCGCGAGACGGCGGGCCACACCGGCGAGGGCCGCCGGCGGTAGCGGGGCGCCGAGGACGACGACGTGATGACGCTGCTGCAGGCGCGGCTCGGCGTCGTCGAGCGGCGTGAACTCGACCT
>JAOPVD010000366.1 GCA_025966295.1 Frankiales bacterium
CCGGCGCGAGTGCGCCGCGCACGCGCTGTCGATGCGCGAGCCCTACGGCGTGTGGGGCGGCCTCACCGAGGACGACCGCGCGGTCGAGCTCTACGGCCCCCGCCCCACCCGCAAGCGCTGACCCCCCGCTTGCGTCATCACCGGCGCGTCCGGTGGGGGAGCCAGTTTCGATGACGCAAGCGGTCACCTACCGGTTTGCGTCATCACCGGTACGGCGGGTGCGGGGCCAGTTCTGAGGACGCAAGGGGTCAGCCGAGCTGGTCGGGGTCGGCGAGCAGGCGCTTGAGGGCGTCGAAGTAGAGGGCGCACTGCACGCCGTCGACCAGCCGGTGGTCCCCGGTCAGGCAGAGCGTGAACTGCGGGACGGCCGTCACCGCACCGTCGCGGACGACCGGCCGGTCGGTGACCACGCCCAGCGACAGGTACACCGGCGTCCGGGCGAACGGCACCGGCGCCAGGAAGACCTCCTCGATGCCCAGCGGCGCGACGTTGCTGATGAACACCGACCCGAGCGGGTTGCCCTGCTGGCCCAGCACCGGCAGCCCCCAGCCGCCGAGCAGCGTCGAGGTGGCCCGCATCATCGGCCGCATCAGCGCGGTCGGCAGGTACGCCGCCACCGTGGTGGAGGTGTTGAAGCCCGGGTCGGTGCCGGCGCGCAGCGCCGCCACGCCCTTCCACACCTCGGTGGCGATCTGCGCCGGGGTCAGCCGGTCCGCGCCCCCGACCTTGCAGGGCGCCAGGTCGGTGCCCTGCCCGATGTCGACCGCGAAGCCGACGCTGACGTCCTCGAAGGGCACGATCCGGCCGGCCCGCACCCGGGTGTTGGCCTCCGGCACGGCACGCATCGCGCGGGCGGCGGCGGCGCCCACCACGTGCATGATCGTCAGGCCCTTGGCGCCGGCGGCCCGCCGGCTCGCGACGTACGCCTGCACCGGCGCGGCGTCGATGACGAGCCGCGTCATCAGCCGCCCTTCGGTGGCCGGTGACCAGGTGGCGACCGCCACCTTGCGCCGTACCGCTTGCGCACGCGCCGCGGGGTCCCGGATCGCCGCGGCCCGGCGGGCCTCGCGGACCACCAGCCCGGCGGTCCCGACAGCGGCGAGCAGGGCGGCACGACGAGGGCTGGGCACGCCTGGACTCTACGGAGCCGCGCTTGGGCCCGGCGGTCCGAGGTAGGACGATGGGACGACCTGATCCGAGGAGACCCCATGGCCATCGCGACCGTCGACCCCACCACCGGCCAGACCCTCAAGACCTTCGACGCCCTCAGCGAGGCCGAGGTGGCCGACCGGCTCGACCGCGCCGCCCGCGCCTTCGCCGGCTACCGCACCACCTCCTACGACCAGCGGGCCGGCTGGGCCCGTCGCGCGGCAGACCTGCTCGACGAGGACACCCAGGCGCTCGCCGAGCTGATGACGACCGAGATGGGCAAGACCGTCAAGGCCGCCAAGCTGGAGATCGGCAAGTGTGCCACCGGCCTGCGCTACTACGCCGAGCACGCCGCCGAGATGCTCGCCGACGTGCCCGCCGACGCCGCGGCCGTCAAGGCGTCGCGGGCCCTCACGCGCTACCAGCCGATCGGGCCGGTGCTGGCCGTCATGCCCTGGAACTTCCCGCTGTGGCAGGCGATGCGCTTCGCTGCCCCCGCCCTGATGGCCGGCAACGTCGGGCTGCTCAAGCACGCCTCCAACGTGCCGCAGACGGCGCTCTACCTCGAGGAGCTGTTCCGCCGGGCCGGGTTCCCGGCCGACGTCTTCCAGACGCTGCTCATCGGCAGCGGCCAGGTCGAGACGGTGCTGCGGGACAAGCGGGTCGTGGCCGCCACCCTCACCGGCTCCACCCCGGCCGGCCAGGCCGTCGCCTCGGCCGCCGGCTCGGTCATCAAGCACGTGGTGCTGGAGCTCGGCGGTTCCGACCCGTTCGTCGTGATGCCGTCGGCCGACCTCGAGAAGGCCGCTGCGGTCGCCACCACCGCCCGCTGTCAGAACAACGGCCAGTCCTGCATCGCCGCCAAGCGCTTCATCGTGCACACCGACGTGTACGACGAGTTCGCGCGGCTGTTCGCGGACCGGCTCGCCGCCCAGAAGCTCGGCGACCCGCGCGACGACAGCACCGACCTCGGGCCGCTGGCGACCGAGCAGGGCCGCGAGGACGTCGAGGAGCTCGTCCAGGACGCCGTCGACAAGGGCGCCCGGGTGGTCGTCGGCGGTCAGCGGCCGGACGGACCGGGCTGGTTCTACCCGGCCACCCTCGTCGAGGGCGTCACCAAGGACATGCGCATGTACTACGAGGAGGTCTTCGGCCCGGTGGCCCAGCTGCACCGCGTCGGCTCGTTCGAGCAGGCACTGGCGCTGGCCAACGACAGCGACTTCGGGCTGGGCTCCAACATCTGGACCGACGACGCCGCCGAGCAGGAGCGGTTCGTCGACGGCGTGGAGGCCGGGATGGTGTTCGTGAACGGCATGACCACCTCCTACCCGGAGCTGCCCTTCGGCGGCGTCAAGATCTCCGGCACCGGCCGCGAGCTGGCCGATCTGGGCATCAAGGAGTTCTGCAACGCCAAGACCGTCTGGGTCGCGTGACCGCAGTAGCGTCGTCGCCGTGACGACACCCCGCCTGCGCCCGCTGCTCGACCGGATGGGCACCTACAAGCCCGGCCGCCGCCCCGCGGCCGGCCAGGACCTGTCCCGACTGGCCAGCAACGAGACGCCGTTCCCGCTGCTCCCGCAGGTGGTGGCGGCGGTCAGCGCGGCGCTGGCCGACAGCAACCGCTACCCCGACCCGGCGGCGGTCCGGCTCACCGAGGCGCTGGCGGCCAAGCACGGCGTCGACGTCGGCCGGATCGCGGTGGGCTGCGGCTCGGTGCAGCTGGTCCAGGAGCTCGTCGAGATCAGCTGCGACGCCGGCGACGAGGTGCTGTTCGGCTGGCGGTCGTTCGAGGCCTACCCGACGCTGACCACCATCGCCGGGGCGGTGCCGGTGGAGGTGCCGCTGCGGGACGCGCACCTGGACCTGCCGGCGATGGCCGCCGCGGTCACCGAGCGGACCCGGCTGGTGCTGCTGTGCAGCCCCAACAACCCGACCGGTCCGGCGCTCGCGGAAAGCGACGTGAAGGCCTTCCTCGAGGCGGTGCCGAGGCACGTGCTGGTGGTGCTGGACGAGGCCTATCACGAGTTCGTGGACGACCCGCTGGCGGTGGACGGCACCCGGCTGCAGGCGTCCTACCCGAACCTGCTGGTGCTCCGGACCTTCTCGAAGGCGTATGGCCTGGCCGGGTTGCGGGTCGGCTACGCGATCGCCGGCAGCCCCGAGGTCGCGGGGGCGCTGCGGCAGGTGCACCTGCCGTTCGCGGTGTCGGTGGCCGCCCAGGCGGCCGCGCTGGCCTCGTTGGACGCCGCGCCGCAGCTGCTGGCACAGGTCGCCGAGGTGGTGGCCGAGCGCGAGCCACTGCGGCAGCGGCTGCGCGAGATCGGCTGGGACGTGCCGGAGTCGCAGGGCAACTTCGTCTGGCTGCCGGCCGGCGCCGACAGCGACCGGGTCGCGCAGGTCTTCGAGGACCACGGTGTCCTGGTCCGGTGCTTCTCCGGCGACGGCCTGCGCATCACGGTCGCCCGGCCGGCCGACTCCGAGCGGGTGCTGGTGGCGGCCCGGGCGGCGGTTCAGCCGACGGTGACCGCGCCGGTCGCCTCGTCGTAGCTGATCCAGCCGAGCTGGAAGTCGTTGCGGCGCACGCCGTCCGCCGGCCGGTACTCGTCGGTCGTCGGCCAGCCGAGGCGACCCTGCTCCGCCTCGAGCTCGACGTAGCGCGCGGCGATGGGGCCGCGGCAGAAGAACGCGCCCGCGCCGTCGGGGTGGCTGAGCCGGCCGTGCTGCGTGGTCTGCACCAGTCCGCCCGTGACGGCCTGCTCCTCGGCGGTCGGCAGCCCCAGGGGCCCGCTCTCGGCGCCGGACCGGACGTACGCGGTGGCCAGGCCGCCGTAGAGCACGAACACGCCGGTCGCTGAGGACGCCACGATCCGGCCGTGCTGGAACGACACCGCCTTCGCGGAGCCCACCACCACCTCGTCAGCGACGGGGTAACCGAGCTTGCCCGCCTCGGCCCCGAGCTGGACGTAGCGGGCCGCGATGGTGCCGCCGATGAGCCGGGCCGCACCGAGTGCCGGGTGCCAGGAGATCCGCCCGCGCTGGAAGGCGCTGGCCCGGCCCTCGCCGTCCGGGCCGGCCACCGGCGAGGCCACGGGGTAGCCGAGCACGCCGGCCTCCATCCCGGCCGCGCGGTAGCGGGCTGCGACCGCGCCGAGCACCTCGAACGCACCGAGCGACGGGTGGTAGACGAGCGCACCGTGCTGGAAGTGCTGGCGCCGGCCCTTGCCGCCGGGGCTCGCCACCGGGTCGCCGAGCGGGAAGCCCAGTACGCCGGCCTCGTTGCCGAGCACGTGGTAGCGCCGGGCGGCCGGGCCGGCGGTGTAGCGCGCGCCGGTCTTCGCGCTCCAGGACATCCGTCCCTCGATGGTGCGCTGGGCCCGCCCGCCCGGCACTGCGACCTCGCCGTAGACGGTGGGCCCGAGCACGCTGCCGGCGCCGCCGAGCTGCCAGTAGCGCGCGGTCAGGGTCGACCAGGCGGCCGGCAGCGCCGGCGAGCTGTGGTCGCGGGTGGCGTTGTCGGTCGCCGACGCGGTCGAGCACTTCTCGAACTTCCACGGCGGGATGCAGGACACCACCCGGCACACCACACCGCCGACCTGGCGGACCTGCTGGTTGCACTGCCCGTACCGGAAGCCGTTGCAGCAGACCCGCCGGTTGTCGCACTGCCCGGCCGGCCCGCAGGTGCAGCCGCAGGACCAGCAGGAGCGGGCGCAGATCCCGGCCCGCCCGGCGGTCGAGCAACGGCTGCAGGTCGCGTTGCAGTCGATGATGTAGCGCGCCTTGCCGCCGCACAGCGAGGCACCGTCGGCCTTCCACCAGCCGGCCGCGATCGACCCTGGCGGGCAGGAGTTGGCGCCCTTGTTGATGGTCGCGCAGAAGACCGTCCAGCCCGACGAGCAGGTCGAGCCCGGCCCGCACACCGACGCGTAGGCGGACTGCGGCTTCAGGGCGAAGCCGAGGGTGTCGACGGCGAGCGCACTGCCCACCACGGCGCTCTTCTGCAGGAAGCCGCGCCGGGAGGTACGGCGCGACAGCCAGCCGGTCACCGCGTCGGCGGCGCGCTGCGACCAGGCCGGGGCGGCCACCGTCCGCGCCCCGACGGCCTGCAGGGCCTCGAGGGTGCTCACCGGATCCGCACCCCCTTGAGCAGTCGGTCGATCTTCACAGCACTGCTCTGCCGCCGACCGTGGCTGCCGATCACCGCGAACAGGCACCAGGCCCGACCGGCCACGGTGAAGAACCACTGCGCGCCGCTCTGCCCGGGCAGCGGCCGCTGCATCGCCGCCGGGTCGAAGTCGGACGGCCGGGGCACCGGCAGGCCGGTGCTGGTGAACAGCGTCGTGGCGACGGCCTCGTGGTCGTACTCGAACAGGCTCAGGAACACGTCGTCCGGGCCGAGCGCGCTGACGACCCCGGAGCCGAAGTCGCCGCGTTCGCGGGGGATCGGCACGGTGGCGGCGTGCACCAGCAGGTTGCCGGTCCGCCCGGGCACGCTGGGCGGCTGCCGGCGCACCGCGACCTGCCAGCCGGCCGGCAGGTCGATGTCGAAACCGGCAACCAACCTCATCCGAGCACCAGCATGACGGCCGCGGTCGCCAGCGTCGCTGCCGTCACCCGCTCGGCCAGGGGGCGGGCGTGCTCGAGGCGGCGGGCCAGCGCCCGCAGCAGGTCAGGCGACACGGCACGGCGCCCCAGGAGCAGCGGCAGGGCCCGCACCAGCCCGAAGGCGGCCCCGACGATGGCCGCGGCGGGCAGCCCCAGGGCGACCAGCAGGACGAGCAGCGCGTACGTCGCGGCGCTCGTCACGATCGTGATCACCCCGGTGCCGAGCTGCCAGCCGAAGCCGACCGCGTAGACCCAGGACCGGTACCGCGTCAGCCAGTCCTCGTCGACCTGGCGCCGGCCGGTCGGCACCCGGCGGCCGAGGTCGAGCACGACCGCCAGGGCGCAGGCCAGCGCCGCCACCCACAGCGGGACGTGGACGAGCTCCCCGAGCGCGCCCAGGACCGCCCCCGTGGTGGCGCCGCCGAGGACGGAGGCGAGGGTGAACAGGGCCACGGTCAGGCCCCACCGGTGTCCGCGTGCCCGCTGCCCGAGCGGGTTGATGCTGGTCAGCATCGACTCGCCTCAAGGGGACCAGGTCGCGCGCAGTGCGGCGACCACGGCGACGGCCAGGGAGACGGCCAGCGTCATGCGGTCTCGCCGTACAGGCTGGGGTGCTTGGCGTCGATGCCGGCGTCGGCGAGGGCCTGCTCGTCACGGCTCTCCCGCACCGGGCCGCTGCCCTTGGTCCGGAGGGCGGCGTCGGCCCGGGCCTGCGTCAGCAGGTCGAGGACCTGCGGCCAGGAGCCCCCGGAGCCCTCGCCGACCAGCTGCCCGGCCGCGTCGACGTAGGCGAAGTAGGGCGAGCCGGGCACCTCGAAGGCGTCCCAGGCCTCGTCCGACAGCAGCAGGGGGACCGACGCCGGCTCGCGCTCGCGCAGCGCCGACTCGCTCTCCTCGTCGAGGCCGCGGGTGACGACGAGCAGCCGGGCGCCGGGCGGCAGCGATGGCCGGCCGCGGAACGCCTTCCAGAACTCCTGGCAGGTCGTGCAGCCGCTGGACAGGAACGCGATCAGGGTGTCCTGGCCCTGCAGGGACAGGGCCACCACGTCGCCGTCCAGGGTGCTGCCGCTGACCACGGCCGGCACCCCCGCGACCGGCTGGCGGCGGGGGGCGGTGATCCCCTCGATGGTCACCGGCACCGGACCGGTTTTGTCGAGCTCCAGGCCGGCACCGAGCTCGTGCAGCGCCTTGAGGATCTCGGCGTGGCTGCGCAGCAGGCCGGCCACCAGCACCGACAGCAGCAGCACCGCCGCTCCGAGGGCGACGACGGCGGCGGTCATCGGACCTGCACCAGCGGCAGCACGGCCAGCACGAGGTAGGCGCACGCCGCCACGGCGGTCGTGCTGACGAGCAGCGCGAGCTCGAGTGACAGCGCGCCCGGCGCCCCGGTCAGGGCGGCCAGGCTGAAGCCGCCGGTCAGCAACGCGTGCGTCCGCGTCGGCGGCAGGTCGCTCTTGCCGAAGCAGCCGCAGCTGGCCAGCACCCCGCCACGGGCCCGGGCGAGCAGCACGAAGGCGGTGAAGGCGGCGTACGACAGCGCCACGGCGAGCGCTGTCGCCCGGGTGCCCAGCGCCAGGGCGGCGACGCCGAGGCCCGCCTCGGCGAGCGCGAGCAGACGCACGGCATGACGGGGGACCCGCAGCCGCACGCTCTTCGCGGCGCGCACCAGCGGCGCCGGATCGACGACCTTCTGGGCGCCGGCGACGACGAGCAGCGCGGACGCGGCGTAGAACGGACCCTCGAGAAGCACCCTTCGCACGCTAACGCCTGCCAGGCCGGTCGCAAGGGCACGACACGTCGAACCACCGTAGGCAGGCCATGCTGGCGCCAGGGTGACGTCGGCCTAGGGTCTGGTGCGTGACGAGCACCTCGAGCCTCCCGTGGGTCGACCCTGGCGCCTTCGAGGTGGCCCCCGGTGTGTACCGGGTTCCGCTGCCGCTGCCCAACGACGGCCTGCGTGCCGTCAACGTCTACGTCCTCGTCACCGATGACGGGCTGACGTGCATCGACGCGGGTTGGGCGATCCCCGAGTCCAAGCAGCTGTTCGTGGCGGCAGTGGCCTCCCTCGGGCACGGCCTCGAGGACGTCCGCCGGTTCCTGGTGACGCACGTGCACCGCGACCACTACACCCAGGCCGTCGACATCCGTCGCGACGTCGGCTCGTGGGTGGGGCTCGGGCTGGGGGAGAAGCCGACCCTCGACCGGCTCCAGGACCTGAGCCGCAGTCCGCTGGACGGGCAGGTGGCGCACCTGCGCAGCTGCGGCGCGCACGAGCTCGCGGACACCGTGGCGAAGTGGCTGCAGGGCCACGTGGTCGAGCTGGACGTGTGGCAGTCGCCGGACGACTGGCTGGTGGCGGGCCCGATCGCGTTGCCCGGCCGCACGCTGCACGCCGTCGAGACGCCGGGCCACACCGCCGGGCACCTGGTCTTCCACGACCTGGAGGGCGGGCTGCTGTTCGCCGGCGACCACGTGCTGCCGACCATCACGCCATCGATCGGCTTCGAGCCGGTGCTCACCGCGAACCCGCTGGGTGCCTTCCTCGGCTCGCTCGCCCTCGTGCGGTCGCGGCCCGACGCCCTTCTGCTGCCGGCGCACGGCCCGGTGGCGCCGTCCGTGCACGCCCGGGTCGACGAGCTGCTCGACCACCACGGTCGGCGGCTCGACGAGATCGCTGCAGCCGTCGCCGCGGGGGCCGCGTCCGCCTTCGAGGTGGCAGGCGTGCTGCGCTGGACCCGCCGCCAGCACCGGCTCGCCGACCTCGACCCGTTCAACGCGATGCTCGCCGTCTTCGAGACGGGCACGCACCTCGACCTGCTGGCCGCGCAGGGCCGGCTCACCCTGGCCGTCGTGGACGGGATCCGGACCTACACCGGCTCCTAGGCCCAGGGGCGGGTGGCGCCGATGAAGTCGTCGCGCCCAGCCGACGTCACCCGCACGACCTCACCGGTGTACGGCGCCTCGATCATGCGGCCGTTGCCGATGTAGATGGAGACGTGGTGGATCGTCGCCTCGTTGCTCGGGTCGTAGGCGAAGAACATCAGGTCGCCCGGCTGGAGGTCGGCGCGGGAGCCGATCCGCTTGCCCTGCTGCCACTGGCTGCCGGTGTAGTGGTCGAGGTGGATCCCGGCCTTGGCGTAGCTGAAGAGCGTGAGGCCCGAGCAGTCGAAGCCCACGGTGTCGGCGCCCTGGGCGAACCCGCGGGTCGGACCGTTCTCGTCGCCGCCACCCCACGAGTACGGCACGCCGATCTGTTCGAAGGCCCAGCGGATGGCGGTGGCTGCGGCATCGCTCGGTGCCCGGCCGCGGTCGACGCCGCGTGCGGCGCGGCGCGCCTCCGCGGCGGCACGCTCGAGGTGCGCGGCCCGCTGCTTGGCCGAGCCGAGCGCCGACTCC
>JAOPVD010000074.1 GCA_025966295.1 Frankiales bacterium
GGCACTGCCGACCCGCACCGGGCCGCCGACCGTCGCCGGGCGCTGGTCCCGGCTGCCGGAGCGGGACCCCGACGTCACCCGCCGCACCCACGCCCTGGCCGAGGCGCTGCTGGACCGGCACGGCGTCGTCACCCGCGGGGCCGTGATGGCCGAGCGGGTGCCGGGCGGCTTTGCCGGCGTCTACCCGGTGCTCAAGGCGTTCGAGGAGGCCGGCCGGGTGCGCCGCGGCTACTTCGTCGAGGGCCTGGGGGCGGCGCAGTTCGCCGCTCCCGGCGCGGTCGACCGGATGCGGGCCCTGGCCAGGCCGCGCGGGGACGAGCCGCTCTGGACCAGCCCGGTCCCCGGCGGGTGGGACACCCAGCACCAGCGCCAGCGCCGGGACGACGCCCGCGCCGTCGTCCTCGCCGCCAGTGACCCCGCCAACCCGTACGGCGCCGCGCTGGCCTGGCCGCCGACCGAGGGGCACCGGCCGGGCCGCAAGGCCGGCGCCCTCGTGGTCCTCGTCGACGGCCGCCTGGTGCTCTACGTCGAGCGCGGCGGCAAGACGCTGCTGTCGTTCGCCGACGACGAGCAGTCGGTCGGCCCGGCCGCCGACGCGCTGGCCCTCGCCGTCCGCGATGGCGCCCTGGGCAAGCTCACCGTGGAGAAGACCGACGGCGCGCCGGCCCTGTCCAGCGCCCTCGGCGTCGCGCTCGAGAACGCCGGCTTCCGGCCGACCCCGCGCGGCCTGCGCCTTCGCGCGTAAACCAGTCGGCAACGGCCGCTGCCCCGGTTAGCGTCTCCTCACGTGCTCACCGCCCTGCGCTCCCGCGACTTCCGCTTCCTGTTCCTCAGCCAGACCGCCAGCGTCATCGGCGACGCCCTCGTCCTCGTCGCGATCGGGCTCTACGTCACCCGCCTGACCGGCGACCCCTCCGACGTCGGCCTGGTGCTCGGCGCCTACTCCCTCCCGCTGATCGTGTTCGTGCTCTTCGGCGGTGTGCTCGCCGACCGGCTGCCACGCCAGCTGGTGATGGTCGTCAGCGACCTGGTGCGGGCGGCGCTGCACGGCACGCTCGCCGTCCTCATCGCGACCGGCGCGGTCCAGATCTGGCACATGGTGGTGATCGGCGCGCTGTTCGGCACGGCGGAGGCGTTCTTCCGCCCGGCGTACACCGGGCTGGTGCCGCAGACGGTCCCGGAGGAGCAGATCCAGCAGGCGCAGGCCCTCACCGGCCTGTCCCGCGAGGTGGCGAGCATCGCCAGCCCCGCCCTGGCCACCGCCCTGGTGCTCGGGGCCGGCGGTGCCTGGGCCTTCGGCCTCGACGCGGCGACCTTCCTGGTCTCGGCCGCGCTGCTGGCGCGGGTGCGGGGTCGCGACCGCGGGACGCCGACGGAGCCGACCACCGTGCTGCAGGAGCTCCGCGAGGGCGCGCGGGCCGTGGCCGAGCGCGCTTGGGTGTGGGCGACGATCGTGGCGTTCTCGTTCGCGCTGCTCCTGGCGCTCGCGCCGTTCTTCGTCCTCGGCGCCAAGGTGGCCGACGAGCAGTACGGCACCGATGCGGTCTTCGGCTTCGCCAACGTCGCCTGGGGCGTCGGCACCGTCGCGGGAGCGGTGCTGGGCGCCCGCCGGCGCCCGCAGCGACCGGTCTTCGCCGGCATGGTGGCGACCCTGCCGTGGGGGCTGTGCGTCGCGGTCTTCGCGCTCGGCCCGCCGCTGCCCCTGCTGTACGCCGCGATGGCCGTCGGCGGTCTGGGGATGGGCATGTTCGCGGTCTGGTGGGAGACCGCGCTCGCCGAGCGGATCCCACCGCACCTGCTGTCGCGGGTCTCGGCCTGGGACTGGATGGGCTCGCTGCTGCTGCTGCCGGTGGGCTACCTGCTGGCCGGTCCGTTGGCGAAGGCCTGGGGGCCGGTGGAGGTCATGGCGTGGGGCGGCGTGCTGGGCACGGTGGCGTGCGCCCTCGGGCTGCTGCCGCGCTCCACCCGGAACCTGCGGCGGCTGCCGGACGGGCCGCCGCCGGCCGGCGACCTGGCCCTGCTGCCCCTCGGACAGCCCAGCGCGTAGCGGACCCGCCCAGGGCGAGAGCCGCCCTCCGGGGGGGGTGGAGGACGGCTCTCGCGCTCAGGGGGTCAGGCGGTGCGGCGGCGGACCACCCAGGCGGTGCTCGCCAGGCCCAGCAGCAGCAGGCCGCCCAGGCCGAGCGCGGTGTTGGCACCGGTGGCGGGCAGAGCGCCCCCCGCCGCGGAGCCGGTGCGCGGCCGGGCCACCAGGGCCGGGCCCGCCGCGCCGGAGGCCCGGAACACCTGGAACTCCGCGATGGTGACCCGCTGGGTGTTGAGCACCACCGAACGGCAGTCGCTGGCGCTCTTCGGGTCGTTCTCCTGCTCGTGGTTGAAGTCACGACCGCCGGTGCAGGTGTTGCTCCGGACCCGGAGCTTGACAGTGTCGGCCGTCACCGGCTTGCCCAGCTTGACGGTCCGCAGCAGCAGGTCGGGCGCCGTGGCGCGCGGCCGGAACGCCGGGAAGAAGTCGTCCGAGCTGGCGTAGACCTTGGTGAAGGTCTTGCCGCCGTCCGTGCTGGCCAGCACGTCGAACGCCCGGATGCCCAGCAGCCGGCCGCCGAACTCGGTGCCGCCCTCCGGGAGCTTCTCGTTGGGGTGGTGCAGCGAGCTGACGGCGAGCTTGTCGAAGGTCTGCCTGCCGTTCGCGAACCGCACCGTGAGCTCCGCGCCCGCGACCCCGGTGGGCCGCTCGAACCCGGCCATGCTGGCCTCGGTGTCGTCCAGCGCGCGGGTGAGCCGCACGCCGCCGGTGTTGGCGGTGACGTCCGGCGCGTAGGCGCTGGAGGCGACGTTCTGGGCCAGCTTGAGCACGTGGGTGCGCTCGCCGGCGGCGTACCGGGTGGTGAAGCGCTGGATGCCGTAGCCCTTGGCCTGCACCGTCAGCGTGTAGCTGCCGGCGATGAGGTCGGCGGTGGCGTCCGGCTGCGCGCCGCCGAGGGTGGTGGCCACCGGCATGCAACGGGCGCTGTACATGCCGACGAAGACGGCGCCCTTGACCGGCCGGCCGGTGTTGGCGTCCTGCAGCCGGTAGGTCACCCGGGCGTTCTTCGCGGCCGTGGGGCTGGCGAAGCTCGGGGTCGGGTGGATGTCCTCGCTGGTACGGGACGACGCGCCCTTGCCGAGGCCGCGGCTGGCGAACGCGTCAGCCACGGTGTCGTAGTCGCGCTTGTCGCGCAGCAGGATCGAGGCCAGCTCCAGGTCCTTCATGTCCACCATGGACGGCGCCGGGTTGACCTGGCCGATCATGGCGTCGAACAGGTAGGTGATGTAGCGCCGGTTGCCGGGGCACTTGTCCCAGGTCGGGCCGACGGCGCCGGTCGCCGTCCGGCCGGAGGCGCAGGCCTTCTGCAGGGCCTTGTTGGTCGACGGGTAGGTCTTGTCGTACTTGCTGACCAGCGCCTCCCGGACCGTCATCTGGATGGCGTTCCAGATCTCGCCGTCGGCGTGCACCTCCGCGCCGGTGGTGTCGAACCCGAAGTTGCTGTAGTTCAGCGGGTTGTTGCGCGGCGCCAGGTTGTAGTCCCGGATGCCGACCTGCTTGTCGCCGGTGGCGTACGCGCCCACGGCGGACGGGTCCTCACCGCGGCTGCCCGCCAGGCCGAACGCGTTGAGGTACTCGATCGCGACCAGGTCGCTCCAGCTCTCGCCCATCGAGCGGCCCTGCTGGCCGCTGAGGCCCGCGTCCGGGCCGCCGATGAGGCGGTTGCTGATGGCGTGGGCGTACTCGTGCAGGAAGATCGAGGCGTCCAGGTCGCCGTCTGCGCACGGACCGGAGAACCCGACGATCGGCTGGAACAGGTACTGGTTGGTGATGCCCGGCACGCCGTCCTGCAGCGTGATCTGGTTGGCGTTGTTGCGGCCCGTCAGGCCCACGCCCGCCGCCGGGCCGGTGGCCTGGTTGGAGACGGCGAACGCGTCGTGGGTCAGCGCGGCGTTCTGCGCGTTGCCGATCTCGGGGTCGCCTTCGGCGCCGCCCTTGCCGAAGTTGCTGGTCTGCAGCGCGCCGCGCTTCTCGGTCAGGCCCAGCCGGTAGGCGAAGTCGTGCGCCCGGTTGTGGCCGACGAACAGGTTGACGATGGCCGCCTGCACGTTCGAGTTGTCGGGCGGCAGGATGCTGGCCGGGTCGCACTGCGAGGTGTGCCAGGCGTCGTTGAACGGCGCGGTGTAGTCACGGGTCGGCGACACCGGCGGCAGGAACGGCCCGCCCGGCGTCAGCGACGACGAGGCCCGGGCGTCGCTGGTCAGCGCGTTGTTGCCGAGCGTGGTGAAGGTCGGCAGACCGGTCACCGGGTCGGCGTCGTAGGGCAGCGGGCTGGCGTCGGCGTAGACGTAGTCGCAGCCGGCCAGGTCCTTCATCAGCATGTTGCTGGCGCCGGGCTTGCCCGAGCAGACCTGGTAGCGGTCGTCGGCGCTGGCCCGGTCCGAGGTGGGCAGCTGCGGGTTGGACGCGAACGCCCGCCAGGTCGCCGGACCACCGGCGGTGCCGTCGCTGAGCGGCCCGGGCAGCGCCGGCACGGTCGCCGCCTGGTCGGTGGACACGTAGTTGCCCGAGAACTCAAAGGGTGCGGTGGCCTTGTTGTCGTAAGGGCAGACCTGGGCGGTGATCCGGTCCGCCGCGCCGACCGCCGGCCGGAAGTTGACGACCCCGGCCTCCGGGGAGGTGAGGGTGTCGATGGTGGTCAGCTCCGCGCCGTTGCGGAACACCTTGATGGTGATGTCGTTGGCGGCGTTGGTTGCCGCGACCGCGATGGCCAGCGTCTGGTCGCCGGCGGCCACGCCGGTCAGCGGCACGGCGGCCGAGCAGGCGGTGGCCGAGTAGGTGCCGGTGAACGCGCCAGGGCTGCCCTGGGTCTGCGTGGTGGCGATCGAGCGCATGCCGGCGTGCGCGGCGCTGCCCTCGGCCAGGGTGTCGACCGCGTCGCGGCGCAGCAGCACCTGGCCGGTCCGGGCGTCGACGAAGCCGATGGCGGCGAGCGCCCGGCCACCCGCGACGTCCGTCACGTTGGTCTCGTAGACCAGCCGGGCGCCCTGGTCGGTGGTCGGCAGCACCCGCAGGCGGGTCCGCTGCAGCTGGTGCAGGCCCTTGGCGGCGAGCGTCTGGAAGCCGGCGCTGTCCACCTTGCCCAGGCGCAGGTCCCCGAGGCCGAGCTTGGTCACCCCGACGTCCTTGGCGGCGGCCAGGAACGCCTGCTGCGGCGACAGCTTCGGGGTCGTGCTGGCCAGGCGGCCGAGGACCGCGGTCGGCACGATCGAGCTGGTGGCGTAGGCGACCCTGCCGCCGACCCCGACGCCGACGCCCACCAGGCCGTCCTCGGCGAGCGGGATGCCGCTCAGCTTCTGGCGCAGCAGCACGACCCAGGCCGTGGTGCTCTGCGGCAGCGGCTCGGCGGACACCAGCTCGAGGCCGGCGACGGCGTCCGCGGACAGGCCGTACAGCCCGGCGTGCCGGGTCAGGAACCCGCGCGCCACCGCCTCCGGCGAGCCGGTCAGGCCGGCCGTGAGGAAGTCGCCCTCGCGGGTCAGCACCAGCGGGGTGCCGTACGGCGTCCAGGAGACGTTCAGGTCGCCGCCGAGGCGGGCCAGCTCGGCCCGGGCGGAGGCCAGCGGCGGCAGCTGCGGCCCGCGCCGGTCGACATCACCCACGGGCACCTCGGAGCCGGGGAAGGTGCCCGAGTCCGGCCCGGCGAGCGGTCGGAGCAGGTGCGGGGACGGCAGCGTGGCCGCCTGCGAGCTCGGCAGCAGGCCGGCGGCCAGGGCAGCGGCGGCAAGGGCGCCCGTGAGGGCGAGGGTGGCGCGGGGACGCGGCACGGCTGGGGTACCTCCAGTGGGGGGACGTTGTGAGCACGTTCGACGCGCAGGGGCCGCATTCCTCCCCGTGGTGGCCACCAACCGGGGTGATCTGCGTCGCGCCCGGGCAGACTCCGGTGCATGCCCGAGGGTGACACCGTCTGGCTGGCGGCCCGCCGGCTGAACGACGCGCTGGCCGGCCAGGTGCTGACGCAGTCGGACTTCCGGCTGCCGCAGCTCGCCGACGTGTCGCTGGTGGGGCAGACCGTCACGTCGGTGGCCGCCCGTGGCAAGCACCTGCTGTTCCGGCTGTCGTCCGGCAGCGTCCTGCACACGCACTTCCGGATGGACGGCACCTGGCACCTGTACCGCCCCGGCGACCGGTGGACCGGCGGCCCGGCCTGGCAGGTGCGGGTCGTGCTCGCGACCGCGTCCTGGGTGGCGGTCGGCTACCGGCTGCCGGTGGTCGAGCTCGTCACCGACGAGGAGGCGGCCGTCGGGCACCTGGGGCCGGACGTGCTGGACGACGCGTTCGACCTGGACGAGGCGGTCCGGCGGCTCGGCGCCGACCCCGGCCGCGAGGTCGGGCTGGCGCTGCTCGACCAGCGCAGCATCGCCGGGTTGGGCAACCTCTACCGCCTCGAGGTGCTGTTCCTGTCCGGGGTGTCGCCGTGGACCCCGGTCGCCGACGTCGACCTGCCGGCCGTGGTCCGGCGGGCCGTCCGGCTGCTGCGGGCCAACCGCGGGCACTGGCAGCAGAGCACCACCGGGTCGTTGCGGGCCGGCCAGGACCACTGGGTGTTCGAGCGGTCCGGCCAGCCGTGCCGGCGGTGCGGCCAGCGGGTGCTGCTGGCCGAGCAGGGCGAGGCGCCGTACCAGCGCCTGACCTACTGGTGCGGTCGCTGCCAGCCCGGGCCGGCGCCCGTCCCGCTGACCCGCCGGCCGCCGCGCCCGCTCGGCCGGACCCGCTACACCCCGTGAACGGCGAGCGGGACCGAGGACAGCCGGAGCGGCTCGGGCGGCGGCAGCGACGGCACCCGCGGGCAGTTGGCCAGCGTCACGTGGCCGTACTGCAGGGCGTCGTCGGTCAGCGACGCGTGCGTCCAGCCCGCGGCCCGGCCGGGCTCGGTGAGCGTCACCCGGTAGATCGTCACGTCGTACCGCGTCGGCGTGCCGTAGACCGCGCCGATCGTCCCGACCAGCACAGCCGTGCCGCGGGCGCCGTGCTGGCCGTCCCACGGCCGGTCGTAGCGCTGCCACAGCCCGACCGAGGCCGACCACACCCCGCCCTGCGACACGTCGCGCTTCTCCAGCGCGGTGATGACGTCACTGGCGACCCAGGCGGGCAGCACGGCGGAGGGCCGCAGCACCAGCACCGACTCCTCGGTCATGCCCTCTTGTGTCGGCCATCCGGACCCACGGCGGCAGGGCCAGACGGGTGACTAGCGGCCCGCCCGGAACAGCGGCAGCACGTCGATCCACGGCTCCGGGTCGCCCGTCCAGGCGTGCCCGCGGACGGCGTCGTCGCTGCGGCGGGCCGCCACCACCCGGCTGAGCTCACCCTCGTCCGGCACCGTCAGCGAGGCGGTCGGCTCCCCCGCCCCGAGCTCCCAGCTGCGCGAACCGGCGTGCAGCGTGAGGGTGCCCAGGCCGTCGGCTCGGGTGCGGGCCCGCGCGACGATGCCGTCGAGCACGAGCTGGTGGGTCTCGGAGCTGCCGAGCGGCAGGCCGAGGGCCTCGCGGGCGTCGTCGCCGTGCAGCGTGACGTCGTAGACGACGACCCAGCCCAGGAAGCCCAGGCCGGCCAGGCCGGCCTCGAAGGCCGGCGCCTCGGTGCCCCACTCCTGCAGCAGGTCCGGCACCGAGCGGTCGCGGCGGGCGTCGACCTGGCGCTGGGTCCAGGCCGGCGAGCCGGCGTCCGCCATGTCGCCGGTGCGCACGCTCACGGTCAGCCCGACCAGGTGGCCGAGCAGGTCCCGGACCTGCCAGCGCGGGCAGCCCGGGACGGTCGCCCGCAGCTGGTCGGCGTCCAGTCCGGCGAACAGCTCGCTCAGCGCGTGGCGCTGGCCGCGGTAGTGCTCGCCGGGCTCCATCTCAACCGCGGCTGCTGGCGTCGCCCTGCGCGTCGGCCTCCGGCGTGCCCTGGGTCAGGGGCGGGGCGGCTGCCTGCGGCGCCGCCGGCAGCTGGCCGGTGATGCTGGCGCGGATCTGGTCGAGCCGGTGCTGCCCGGCGACGTCCATCGTCGACTTCTCGACCTCGAGCATCCGGCCCTCGACGCTGCTGCTCGCCAGCTCGGCGCCGCCGAGCGCCTTGGCGTAGCGCGACTCGATCTTGTCGCGCACCTCGTCGAGGGACGGGACGTTGCTCGGCGCCGACAGCTCCGACATCGACTGCAGGCTCCGGGTGACCTGCTCCTGCATCTTGGCCTGCTCGAGCTGGCTCAGGAGCTGGGTGCGCTCGGCCAGCTTCTTCTGCACGATCGTGGCGTTGGTCTCGACCGCCTTCTTGGCCTGCTGGGCGGCCTGCAGCGCCTGGTCGTGCAGGGTCTTGAGGTCCTCCATCTGCTTCTCGCCCGAGACCAGCTGGTTGGAGAACTGCAGCGCGGTCGACTCGTACTCCGCCGCCTTGGCCGGATCGGTCGCGCGCGTCTGGTCGGCCAGCACGAGGGCCTGGCGGGCCGAGCCCTGGAGCTTCTCGACCTCGCCCATCTGCCGGGCCAGCTTCATCTCGAGCTGCCGCTGGTTGCCGATGACGGCGGCCGCCTGCTGCGTCAGCGCCTGGTGCTGGCGCTGCGCCTCCTCGATGGCCTGCTGGATCTGGATCTTCGGGTCGGCCTTCTCGTCGATCTTCGCGCCGAAGGCGGCCATCAGGTACTTCCAGGCCTTGACGAACGGATTGGCTGCCACGCGTGCTCCTTTTGGGGCGGACTGCTGCCCATCTTGTCACTACCGACCCGGGCTCACCGCCTGCGTGCCTCCATCGCCGCCCGGACCCGCTCGTGGGCGAGCAGCTCCCGGTCGGCCGCGGCCACGAGCTCCTTGTCGTTCGGGTCCACGATCAGCGGCCGGGCGTCGTCGTGCTGGCCGCGCTGCTCGGCCAGCCGGCGCAGCTCGCGCACCGCCGCTTCCAGCTCCGCGGCGGCCTCCATCAGGCGCTGCAGGCTCACCGCCCCATCCTCTCACCCCCCCGCCGTACAGGTGCCGCACAGCCGCCAGCGGGAACGCTGCCGGTGTGCTGCGCCTCCCCCGACGACTCGCCGCCGTCCTCACCCTGCCGCTCGCGGTCGCCGCCTGCAGCTCCAGCGCCCGGACCGGGACGGCCCCCTCCGCCACCGCCAGCGGGGCCACCCCGGCGTCGGCCGCGCCGGCGCCGCGGGTGACGCCGGTGTCCGGGATCCCGCCGCTGCTCGACGCCCACGACGTGTACGCCGCCGACCGGGCCGGCCGGCTGTCGAAGGAGGCCGGCCAGGCGCTGTCGCTGGTCTACGTGCCCGACAGCGACGACGCGACCGTGCACGTCATCGACCCGCGCACCTACCAGGTGGTGCGGGTCGCCAAGGTCGGGCAGCTGCCGCAGCACGTCACGCCGTCGTGGGACCTGCGCACGCTCTGGGTCGCCAACGACCAGGGCAACACCCTGACGCCGATCAACCCGCGCACCGGCCGGTTCGGCACGCCGGTCCCGGTCACCGACCCGTACAACCTCTACTTCACGGCCGACGGCCGGCGGGCCGTGGTGGTCGCCGAGCGGCTGCGCCGGCTGGACTTCCGCGACCCGCACACGATGGCGCTCACGCACTCGCTCCCGGTGCCGTGCCAGGGCGTCGACCACGCCGACTTCAGCCGCGACGGCACGCACGCGCTGTTCTCCTGCGAGTTCAGCGGCGAGATGGTCTACGTCGACATGGTCCACGAGCGGGTGGAGCGGGTGCTCCGGCTGCCGCGCCAGACCAGCCAGCGGCCCAAGCCCCAGGACGTGAAGATCAGCCCCGACGGCACCCTGTACTACGTCGCCGACGAGAACAGCAACGGCGTGTTCCTCATCGCCGCGGCCACCCTGAAGGTCGTGCGTTTCCTGCCCACCGGCCTCGGCGCGCACGGCCTGTACGTCAGCCGCGACAGCAAGGACCTCTACGTCACCAACCGCCGGGGCGGGTCGGTGTCGGTGCTGTCGTTCGCCACCCTCAGCGTCCGCGCCACCTGGCCGATCCCGGGCGGCTCGCCCGACATGGGCGGCGTCTCCGCCGACGGCAACGTGCTGTGGCTGTCCGGCCGCTACACCCGCGAGGTCTACGCGCTGCGCACCGGCGACGGCCGGCTGCTCGCCCGCATCCCGGTCGGCGGGCAGCCGCACGGCCTGTGCGTCTGGCCGCAGCCGGGTCGCTACTCGCTCGGCCACACCGGCGTGCTGCGGTGAGGCGGCTGGTCCCCGTCGCGCTGCTGCTCGCTGCCTGCTCCTCCGGTACGACGCCACCGGCCGCCCCGCCGTCCCCGTCGGTGCCCGCCAGCGCGCCGTCCTCGGCCGCCGCGGCGCGGCTCGGCTGGACCGCCGGGCCGCCGCTCCCGCGCGCCGTCAGCGAGGTCGGCGTCGCGGTGCTCGGGACGCAGGTGCACGTCCTCGGCGGCTACGCCGACGGCCACCCGGGCTCCACGACCCACCTGGTGCTCGACACCCGCACCGGGCGCTGGCGCACCGCCGCGCCGCTGCCGCAGGCGCTCGACCACGTCGGCACCGTCGGGCTGGCCGGCCGGGTCTGGGCAGTCGGCGGCTACGGCGCG
>JAOPVD010000087.1 GCA_025966295.1 Frankiales bacterium
AGCGCCGGCACGGTCGCGACGCCGAGCCGGGCCGGCACGAGGGCGCGGGCCGCGCCGCTGCCGACCCGCGCGTAGTGCGAGCGGCCCCGCAGCCGGAGCTCGAGCACCAGCAGCAGCAGGCAGCACAGCGACAGCACGCCGGCGATGGCGTTGGCGGCCGGGCCGTTGAAGGAGGACTGGTACTGGTCGTAGATGGCGGTGGTGAAGGTGGGGAACCGGAGCATCTGCAGGGCGCCGAACTCCGACAGGCAGTGCAGGCCGACGAGCAGGCCACCGCCGAGCAGGGCCGGCCGCAGCTGCGGCAGCACGACCCGAGCGAAGGTGCGCCACGGCCCGTGCCCGAGGGCGCGGGCGGTCTCCTCGAGGGCCGGGTCGAGCCCGCGGAGCATCGCCGCGACCGGCAGGTAGACGAACGGGTAGTACGACAGCGTCACGACCAGCAACGCGCCGCCGTACCCCTCGACCCGCGGGGTGAGCGAGACCCAGCCGAAGCTGTTGACGAACGCGGGCACCGCGAGCGGCGCGACGAGCAGGGCGTTCCAGAGCCGCCGGCCCGGCAGGGTCGTGCGCTCCACGAGCCAGGCCGCCGCGGTGCCCAGCACGGCGCAGGCGAGCACGCAGCCGATGAGCAGCCGGGCGGTGTTGGACAGCAGCTCGCCGGTGCGCGGCCGGACCACCAGCCGCCAGGTCTCGTCGGCCCCGAGCCCGACCGCCACACTGAGGACGAACAGCAGCGGGACGAGGGCCAGCAGGGCCACACCGGCGGCAGCCAGCAGCAGGAGGGGCGGGGTGGCTGCACGCCACCTCCGCATCCCTCCTGCTGCTGCAAGGGCGAGTCCGGTCAGAGCAGACCGGCCCGCTGCATGAGCGCGACGACCTTCGGGCCGTTCAGCGAGCCGAGCTGGACCGCCGGCGCGCCGAGCGAGCTGAGCGGCGGGAGCACCGGGTTGGCCGGCACGTCGCTGGCGATGCTGTACTCCAGCGCGGTGCTGCCCGACAGGGCCTCCTGGCCGGCCTTGCTGGTCATGTACTTGACCAGCCGCTGGGCCTGCGCCTTGTTGGCGCTGGAGGCGAGCACGCCGACACCCGAGACGCTGACGAAGTTGCCGGCGTCCCCGGGAGTGAAGTGGTGGAGCACGACGTCCTTGCTGTTGGCGCCGGACTCGGCGCGGTCCTTGTACCAGTAGTAGTGGTAGATGATGCCGGTCGCGACCTCACCGGCGTTCACCGCCTTCATCACCGTGCTGTTGCCCTGGTAGACCTTGCCGTTCCGCTTGAGGCCGGCCAGCCACTCGGCGGCCTTCTGCTCACCCGCGGTGGTGACGACCGCGCTCACGATCGCCTGGAAGTCGGCGCCGGACGGGGAGAAGGCCACCTTGCCCTTCCACTCCGGCTTGGCGAGGTCGAGGATCGACGCGGGCAGCTGCGTGGCCTTGAGCTGCTTGCTGTTGTAGGCGAGCACCGTCGAGCGGGCCGCGAAGCCGGTCCAGGTGCCGGAGGCCGGCTCGTACTGGTCCGGGACCTGGTCGAGCGTGCCCTGGTCGAGCTTGGCGAACAGCGACTTGCTGTCGACGAGCGTCATCGCAGGGGAGTTCTCGGTCACGAAGACGTCGGCCGGCGAGGCCTTGCCCTCCTGCACGATCTGGTTGGCCAGCTCGGAGTCGCTGCCGTCGCGCATCTGGACCTGGATGCCGGTCGTCTTGGTGAACCCGTCCAGCACGGCCTTCATGAGGTCGTCGTGCTGGGCGTTGTAGACGGTGAGCTTGCCGGCGCCGGAGCTGGAGGAGGACGAGGAGCCGGATCCGCCGCAGGCCGACAGCCCCAGCGAAAGGGCGGCCAGTCCGGCCACCATGCCGACCCGCTTGGACACGTTCATGCGCACTCCTCGATCGCTTGGTTAGGTGAGCCTAACCTAAGCACATCGCGGACCGGCTGCAAAGTCCCGGTCCCCGCGGTGTCAGAGCTCCGGGCCGTCGACGTTGACGACCACGGGCCCGGTGCCGCGGCGGACGAGCACCGCCTCGGCGGTCTCGGTCGTCGGGTTGCTCTCGCGGTGCACGGTGTGCGCCGGCACGTGCACGAAGTCGCCGGGATCGCCCTGCACGACCCCGCTCGCGGTCTCGACCCGGAGGGCCCCGCGCACCACGTAGAGGACGGTGTCGTGATCGCCGTGGTGATGCCAGCCACTGGTCGCGCCGGCCTCGGTGCGCACCCGACCGGACCACAGGTCGTCCAGGACGATGGCCTGCTCGCGGGTCATGCCGGGCGTCGGGTGGCCGGGCGTCAGCGCGTCGGCAGCGACCTTGCGGACCGGCGTCTCGGGCACGGTCCGACCCTAGCTCGCGTCAGCCGTCCTGGGACGTAGGTGCAGCCAGGCGTGATGAGCCCGACGCGCGTGGACCTCAGGGCCGCGGCTGGACCTGCCGATGCACAGTTCGTGCCCTTTGCGTCCGCCGCCCCGTCCTTGCCGCACTCTGCGGCCCGTCGGCTGGCGGGAGCCGTCCTCGCGGCGGCGCTGCTGACGCCGGCCTTGCCGGCCATGACCGCCCTGGCCGCCGACAGCCCCTCGAGCGCCGGCTTCGTGACGCCGTCGCTCGTCGACCTCCGCCGGCACGACGTACCGATCCCCAAGCGCCCGATGGCCGCCAGCCGCCGGCTCGCGGCCGACGGGACGAGGGCCGCGGTCGTGGCCGCACCCGCCGCCGCCCCGGCCCGCTCCACCTGGCAGGTGACCTACACCGGCTTCGAGGCGTACCCGCAGGCGCGGGCGGCCTTCCAGGCCGCCGTCGACATCTGGGCCCGCGTCGTCGTCTCCAGCGTCCCGATCAAGGTGGACGCCTCCTTCACGGCCCTGCCCGCCGGCGTCCTCGGGTCCGCGGGCGCGTCGGCCGGCTACCCGAACGTCGGCGACGGCCAGTCCTACTACCCCTCGGCGCTCGCCGACGCGCTGGCCGGCGTCGACCAGTCCCCGAAGTACACGGGCGCGCCGGCCTCCGACATCACGGCCGAGTTCACGAACGCCACCGACGCCGGCTTCTACTTCGGCACCGACGGCGCCCCGCCGGCCGGCACGGTGGACTTCGAGAGCGTCGTGCTGCACGAGCTCGGCCACGGCCTCGGCTTCACCGGGTCGATGGACGTCGCGGGCGGTCTCGGCAGCTACAGCACGCCGCTGCCGGACCGCTTCGACCGCTTCGCCGAGGACGCCTCCGGTACGACGGTCCTGTCGCGGCCCAACTCCTCGGCGGAGCTGGCGACCGTGCTGCAGGGCGGGTCGGTGTACTGGCGAGGGGCGTCCGCGATGGCCCGCAACCGCGGCGACCGTCCCACCATGTACGCCCCCGCCGCCTGGGAGCCCGGCAGCAGCTTCTCGCACCTGGACGAGTGGACCTACGGCCTCGGCAACGCCAACTCGCTGATGACCCCGCAGATCAGCGCGCAGGAGGCGATCCACAGCCCCGGCCCGGTCGCCGTCGGGATGCTGAACGACCTGGGCTGGGAGGCCTACCTGCCGGGTGCGCCGGAGGCCCCGACGGGCGTGACGGCCACCGCCGGCAACGGCTCGGCCCAGGTGTCGTGGTCCGCCGCCGACACCGGCGCCACCGCGACGCAGTACGCGGTGGTGGCCTCGCCTGGTGGTGCCCGGGTCACCGTGGCGGCATCCACGCTGACCGCGACGGTCCCCGACCTCACCGCCGGAACGGCGTACACGTTCACGGTGACGGCGTGGAACACCGCCGGCGAGGGCCCGGTGTCGGCGCCGTCCAACAGCGTGGTGCCGGCGCCGGCCACCGCACCGGACCAGGTCACCGACGTGCGCGCCACCGGCGCCGACACCGGGGCGGTCGTCTCCTGGACCGCGCCGGCCTCCAACGGCTCCCCCCTCACCGGGTACGTCGTCACCCCGTCGAACTCTCCCGCCGTCACCGTCAACGACCCGGCCGCCACGCACCTGAGGATCACCGGCCTGACCAACGGCAGCTCCTACAGCTTCACCGTGCAGGCCGTGAACGCCCTGGGCACCGGTCCCGAGTCGCTGGCCTCCAACGTCGCCGTCCCGTCCGGCGCGCCAACCGCGCCCGGCAACCTGGTCGCGACCCGCGCCCGCGGCGGCAGCGTCACCCTGAGCTGGACCGCGGCCGCCGGCAACGGCAAGCCGGTCACCGGGCACTGGATCACGGTCCGACCGGGCAACGCCGTGCTCCGCAGCGGCAGCGCTGCCCCCGGCTTCACCGTCACGGGCCTGACCACGGGCACGTCCTACACGTTCGCCGTGCAGGCCCTGAACCCCAACGGGGCCGGCGTCCCGTCGCCCACCTCCAACGCCGTCACGCCCGACGGCACCGCGCCGAAGCTGACCATCGGGGCCGTCCCCGCCTTCAGCCTCGGCACCACGGCGCCAATCACCTTCAGTGCCGTCGACGCGCACTCCGGCGTCGCCCGCTACCTGGTCCGGACCCGCAAGGCGGCGTACAACGGCACCCTCGGCAGCTACGGCGCGACCGTGTCCACCACCGCCAAGCGCTACGCCCCGGCCGCCGCCAAGGGCTATACCTACTGCCACTCGGTCGCCGCGCAGGACAAGGTCGGCAACACCTCGGCGTGGTCCGCCGACCGGTGCACCACCATCGCCCTGGACGACCGCGCGCTGTCGGCCTCCAGCAGCTGGCGGCGCCTGACGAGCTCCAGCCCGTACGGCGCCACGTACACGAGCGCCGCGAGGAGCGGCCAGACCCTCACGCTGGCCAAGGCCTCCGGGCGCCGGCTGATGGTCGTGGCCACCACCTGCGCCAGCTGCGGGTCGGTCCGGGTGACGTTCGGTGGGGCGTCCAAGACCGTCAGCCTCGTCAGCAAGACGACGAAGTGGAAGGCCCTCATCGTCGTCGACTTCGGCTCGGTGCGGACCGGCGCGGTCACGCTCGCGACGGCCAGCAGCCGGACCGTGCTGCTCGACGGCCTGGGCGTCAGCCGCTTCTGACCTGCCCCAAAGCCACCGGCTCAGGTCACCGCGGGGCCCGCCTCGCCGGCGCTGGAGAGCTCCTTGATGAACTCGTGGCAGCGCTTCGCGCGCTCGGAGTCCTCCTTCATGACCTGGCGGAAGAACTCGGCGATCTCGGTCCGGCCGGCGTTCTCGGCGTCGCGGACGTACTGCCCGTAGTCGTGGCCGGCCTTGAGGGAGTGGTACTGGACGGAGATGAGGTCGTAGGTGACGTCATCGAACCCGGTCTCACCGGTCGCCATCGCTGCCTCCGTGTGCGGGACGTGGGGGACGAACTGCCTGTGGCTCGAGCCGTGCCCGGGCGCGCCTGAGGAAAACACCAGCCGGCGGCCACGGTCGTCACTCACGGTGAGGGGCGGTCTGAGTCGTCTGCATGACGACGCGGCCGGATCGGAGTGGTGGTCTGGGCAGGCACCCCCCGGCCGAGGCCGGCGTCACGCGCGGTCCCCCCAAGTCCGCGGGTGACGCCGGCCCGGCCGCACGGCCCGGCCCAACCTCCCTGGGCACAGCGGGACGAACTGGGGCAGTCTGGTGCCCCCAGCAGGTTCCGCAGAAGGGCCGTTCCGTGCGCCGTACCCCCGTTGTCCTCGCGGCTGTCGCCGCGCTCGCGCTGTCGCTCGCGAACCCGCAGACCGCCCCGGCCGCGGCCACGCCGCCCACCTTCGGCCTGGAGTTCTCCGCCAGCCTGCCGGCCGACGTCCAGCGCGACGAGGGTGAGCCCGAGATCTCGATCGACCCGGGCGGCAACATCTACACGTGCGGACCCTCGGGCTTCTCCAACGTCGCCGACTACGCCCAGGTGTCCCGCGACGGCGGTGACCAGTTCCACCTGCTCGGCGCGCCGCCGCGCGGCCAGATCTCCACCGGCGAGGGCGGCGGCGACTGCGGGCTCGCGTCCGCGCCGGTCAAGAACCAGCTCGGTCAGTACACCTGGGCCTACACCGGACTCGGTCCGCTGCTGAACTTCAGCACCGGCACCGCGGACGACACCGGCCGGACCCTGCACGGCGGCGCCATCAGCCAGTCGCTGCCGGGCGTCGACCGCCAGTGGATGGTCTTCACCGACGCCAAGACGGTCTTCCTCAACTACAACGGCCTGGCCGAGGGCTTCAGCGTGCAGAAGTCCACCGACGGCGGTTACTCCTACGGGCCGCGCAAGGTCGTCAGCACGACGGGCGGCCGCATCGGCCCGATGCGGGCCATCCTCAACGGCACGCCCGCCAAGGCCAAGGTCTACTTCCCGTACGACGACGGGAAGAAGATCAAGCTGGCCTTCTCGCCGGACAACGGCGAGACCTGGGGCAACTGCACGGTCGGGGACGCGGGCATCTCCCCCACCGCCGGCTTCGTGGTCGCCGACCACGACAAGGCCGGCAACATCTACGTGACCTACGCCGAGAAGGGTGGCAAGGACCGCCAGGACACCTACGTCATGGTGGTGCGGGCCAAGGACACCGCGCGCTGCAAGACCGACACGACCGTGGTCGGTGACGGCCGCACGATCCGCATCAACCAGGGCAAGGTCGAGACCACCGTCATGCCCTGGATCGTGGCCAGCGGTGCGCCCGGCCGGTTCGCCGTCGCGTACTACGGCACCGAGAAGGTCGGCGACCCCAACCTCGGCACCTTCAAGGCCGCCTGGCACGTGTACGTCTCGATGACCCTGGACGGCCTGGCGGGCACCCCGAAGGTGGGCCAGGTCCGGGCCTCCTCGCACCCGACGCACTACGACTCGATCTGCCTGAACGGCACGCTCTGCGACGTCCAGATGGGCGACCGCTCGCTGGTCGACTACTTCGCGATGGACCTCAACCCCAAGGACGGCCGGCTCAACATCGTCTACAACAACGCGGCCAAGCGGCCCGGCGAGGTCGAGGGCCACGTCGCCAACCCGGTCGTCATGACCCAGATGGCCGGCCCCAGCACGCTGGGCAGCACGTTGAAGCCGAAGCGCTCGCGGGTGCGCCAGACCAGCTCCGACCCGGCCGGCGACGCGCTGTCGCCGTACGGCAGCCTCTGCGCGACGCCGCCGGCCGTGCCGTGCCCGGCGCCGAACACCGTCAACCAGCCGGCGATGGACTTCACCGACCGCGGCAGCCGCCCGGCGGTGGAGGTCACGCCGGAGCTCGACCTGGCCACCGGCAAGCCGGTCCGGGACGGCGGCTTCACGGTGACGCTGCGGCTCAAGAGCCTGTCCCGCGGCGACAAGCAGGCCGCCGCCAGCTCGGCCGGCGGGACCTCGCTGATCTACCTGTTCCGCTGGATCAACGGCTACCAGCCGGCCGGCGTGACCGCGCGCTGGTCGCCGGTGACCGGTTGGAGCTACGCCTTCGACAGCTACACGACCGCGAGCACCCAGTCCGGGCAGGCCGACCCGACCGCGGAGAAGATCGTCGTCTTCCCCGGCAGCACCCCGATCGCCGGTGACGTGGTCGAGGACGGCCCGGGCGTGATCCGGATGAGCGTGCCGCGCCGGCTGCTGAAGGCGCTCGGCAAGGCCGACGCGAACGGCCGTCCCAGTGAGGTCGCCGCCACGAACGGCGCGCTGCTGCCCAGCGCGGTGGCGTACGCCCTCGTCAACATCGCGCCCGACGCCCGCGTGCAGTCCTACCTCTACCCCGTCGACAACGCGCCGGCGATGGACTTCCGGCTCGGCGCCAAGGCCGGTTCGGTCCGGGCATCGGCTGCGGTCGGGGCGGTTGCGCTGCCCGTCTTCGCGCTGGGGCTCTGGCGGGCCCGGCGGCAGCGGCGGGCCTGAGGCAACCC
>JAOPVD010000294.1 GCA_025966295.1 Frankiales bacterium
GGGCCCGCGCCCTCGCGGCGCCGACCTTCAGCGGCGCGCTGTGCACCGGCCGCTCCACGGCCGGCCAGGCCAACGGCAACCTCGACCCCGGCTCGCTGTGCCCACTCTGGCGCGCGCCCGGCCACAAGCTGCGCGCCGACGCCGCCAGGGCGTTCAACGCCATGAGCCAGGCGCGGGCGGCCGCGACCGGCGGCCCGCTGTGCGTCAGCGACTCCTACCGCTCTTACGGCGAGCAGGTATCGGTCTACCAGCGCAAGCCCGGGCTGGCGGCCGTGCCCGGCACCAGCAACCACGGCCGGGGACTGGCCGTGGACTTGTGCGGCGGCGTGGAGCGGTTCGGCTCCGCCGCCTACGAGTGGATGCGGGCCAACGCCGGTCGGTTCGGCTGGTTCCACCCCGAGTGGGCCCAGCAGGGCGGCAGCAAGCCCGAGGCCTGGCACTGGGAGTTCAACGGCTAGGCGGTGCACCGGCACGTTCATGGTCGTGGTGGCCGAGATGCTGGCCGTCCGCTGACCTACCGTGAGGGCATGAGCCTCCTGCCGCTCACCGCCGCCGAGCTTGCGGCCGCCCTCGCCGCGCTGCCTGCCTGGGCGGTCGAGGACGGCAAGCTCACGACCCGCCGGACGCTGCCGAGCTTCCCGGCCGCGATCGGCTTCGTGCAGCAGGTCGCGCAGGTCGCCGAGGAGCTCGACCACCACCCCGACATCGACATCCGCTGGCGCACCGTCACCCTCGCCGTCAGCACGCACGCCGCCGGTGGCGCGCTCACCCGCTTCGACGTGAAGCTCGCCGCCCGCATCGACGAGCTCTAGGAGCCCGTTCCCCGCCGATCATGGAATGTGTGCCCGGACGCTGAGCGTGGCCGGCGGGCAACAACTCCATGATCGGCGGGAAGGGGCGGCGGCCGGGGCGGTGTTGGACCCGCCATGAGCACGGTCTACGACCTCTACCGCGATGCCGAGCTGTACCTCGCCGAGGGCAACCCCCGACGGGCGGTCGCGGTCCTCGACGAAGCGCTCGTCCAGGAGCCCGGTGACCCCGGGCTGCTGCGGCTGCTGGCCCGCGGGCTGTTCGCCTTCGCCGCGCTGGGCCGGGCCGAGCAGGTCCTGCGCACGCTGCTGGACCGCGACCCGGTGGACGCCGGGTCGGCGGCGCTGCTGGGCCGGGTGCTGTCCCGGCAGGGCCGGCCGGCCGAGGCGCTGCCGTGGACCCGGCTGGCCGTGCTGCTCGACCCCTCGCTCGAGCCGGCGGCACCGACCGTCCAGGTCAGCCGCTGACGTCGTACCCGGGTGCGGGCGTCCCGGGCGGGTTGTAGACCCCCGGTACGGCGGCCGGGTTGGCCACGCAGACCTCGCCCTCCAAGCCGTCGGGATCGCGGAAGAACACGCTGAGGATCGGCCCGAAGTCGGTGACGAACCCGTCCGAGGCGCCGCGCTCGACCAGGCGCGCGCGGATCGTGTCGAAGGCCGCGACCGAGACGGCGTTGAGGCCCAGGTGGTCGATCCGGCCGCGCCCGAACATCGGCGTCTGCCGCTGCGCCTCGGTGTTGCCCTCGACCTCGAAGACGTTGAGCTCGGCGGTCGGGCCGAGGTCGATGAACGACAGCCGCATGCCGGGGCCCTCGGCCTTCTCGTGCGACACCTTGGCGTCGAAGACCTCGAGGTAGAACTGGTGCAGCCGGTCCGCGTCGCCGGTCAGGACCGCCACGTGGTTGAAGCCGTTCAGCAGCGTCATCGCCCGCCCTCTCTGCCGGTTCGGCACAGGCTACGCAGCAGCGGTCAGAGGTGGCGCAGGACCAGCAGCGCGATGTCGTCGTCGGCGCCGGTGGTGACGCCGAGCTCCTGCAGGATGTGGTCGGCGACGGCGTCCGGGGGGAGCCGCAGCCCCTCGACGGCCCGGCGCAGGCGCTCGAGGCCGTCGCTGATGCTCTCGCCCCGGCGCTCGATCAGGCCGTCGCTGAACAGCACCATGGTGGCGCCCGGCTCCAGCACGCAGGCGCTCTCCGGGTACGTCGAGGGGGCGACGCCGATCGGGGCGCCCGGCTCGAGGTCCAGGTAGTACGGCTCGCCGGCGACCGGGGCGAACAGCGGTGGCGGATGACCTGCGGTGGCGCTGACGAACTGGCGGGTGTCCGGGTCGTACGAGCAGACGACCAGCGTGGCCAGCTCGAGGTCCATCATCTGGTTCACGCCGCCGGCCAGCCGCTCGAGGAGCTCCCCCGGGCTGTGCCCCTCGAGGGCGAGTACCGCCACCAGGCCGTGCAGCTGGCCGGCCCGCGCTGCCGACGCGGTGCCGTGCCCCATCACGTCGCCGAGCATGCTGACGAGCCGGCCGTCGACGCGCACGGTCTTGAAGAAGTCACCGCCGGCCAGGGCCTCCGCGGTGGCCGGGAGGTACCGGGTGGCGACCTCGATGCCCGGGAAGCTCGGCGCCTCGCGGGGGAGCAGCGCGGTCTGCAGCACCTTGGCCGCCCGCTGCTGCCGGGCGTAGGCCAGCGCGTTGTCCAGGGCGGCGGCGGCCCGGGCGGCCAGGTCCACCAGCAGCAGCTGGTCCAGCGGGCACTCGTCCGTCCCACCCACCGTCAGGGCACCGAGCACCCCGGACGGGGCCCGCAGCGGCACGGTCAGGCTGGGGCCGGCGTTGAGCAGTCGCATCTGGTGGAGGTGCTCGTCGTTGCTCGCGCGCCCTTGCAGCAGTTCGTCCGGGATCCGCGTGCGGCTGGCCACCGCCCCGGTCCGGATGGCGCGCCCGATGCCGGTGTCGGAGGTGGTGTGCAGGGTCAGCGGGTCGAGGACCTGCCGCAGCACGTCCTCCTTGTCCGGGTCGGCGTGCTTGAGCTGGACCGGGTGCACCTGGGCCGGGTCGAGGCCGGCCGGCATCCCGAGCAGCTCGGCCACCCCGTCCACGACCGTCAGCACCAGGTACGTGGCCAGCTCCGGCACGACGAGGTCGGCGAGGACCGCCAGGACCTCGCGGGGCTGCAGGCTTGCTCCCAGGCGGGTCCCTGCCGAGGCGAGTACGGCGAGCCGTTCGCTGACCGCTTCCAGGGCGGCATGCGCCCGGATCCGGTCACTGACGTCGTGGAAGAAGAAGGACAATCCCTGCTCGTCCGGCCAGATGTGCACCTCGAACTGCGCGTCGAGGGGCTCGAAGCGTGCCTCCACCATGCCCGGCTCGCCGGTCTCGAGGGCCTTGCGGAACTGGGTCTCGAAGGCGGTGTCGCGGGCCTCCGGGAACGCGGCCCACAGGTCCTGCCCCAGCAGCTCCTGCCGGGTGCGCCCGTACAGGCCCTCGGCGACGGTGTTCACGTAGGTCAGGACCCAGTCCCGGTCGCAGCGCACGAACGCGGCCGGCATGGTCTCCATCAGCCGGGTGAGCTCGTCCCGCAGCCCGCGCTCGGGGGAGGAGTCGTACGCCGCCCCCAGCACCCGGGCCGGCCTGCCGAGCATGTCCGGCAGCACCCGTCCGCGGGCCCGCACCCACCGGTGGCTGCCGTCCTCGAGCACGACGCGGTACTCGAGGTAGAGCTCGCCGGCCGTCTCGACCGCGTGCGCGAACGCCTGCATGACGCCGGGCAGGTCCTCCGGGTGCACCAGCGCCTGGAACGCCTCGATGCTGCCGGTGAAGGTCTGCGGTGTGCGGCCGTGCAGGCTGTGCATCCGGTCGTCCCAGGACAGCGCGTGCGTCGTGAGGTCGTAGTCGTAGCTGCCGAGGTCGGCGGCCACCGCGGCCAGGTCGAGGCGCACCTTGGTGCTGCTGCTCTGTGAGGCGCTGGCGTGCTGCTCCAGTTCGGCGCTGACGGCGTCGCCGATGGCGGTCAGGTCGGCCACCTGCTCGGGGCTCCAGGCACGCGGCTGCGGGTCGTAGACGCACAGCGACCCCAGCACCTGCCCGGCGGCGTCGGTGAGCACCACGCCGAGGTAGGCCCCGACGGCGCCGGTGGTCACCGGCGGGAGGTCGCGGACCCAGGGGTGCGTGGCGGCGTCCGCCACCACCAGCGGCTGCCCGGAGGCGGCGGTGATGCTGCACAGGCTGTGCTCGAGCGGGCTGTGCCGGGCCTGCTCGGTGAGCTCCGCTCCGTGCAGGGTGGCGACGATCTGCGCGCTCTCGCCCAGCAGGCTGACCTGGGCCACCGGGGCCCGCAGAACGCGCGCGGCCAGGGTGGTGAGGCGCTGGAGGCGGTCACCTGCCGGGCCCTGGGCCACCACTCGCTCGACCGCGGCGACCCGTGCGGCGTCGCGAAGGGACGCGAGGCTCGGGCGGGGTCCGAGGCTCGCGTTGCCCTCCCCAGCCTCGCGTGTGCTCACCGATCGAACAGTAGGCCCCGGAGGCCGGATCGCCGCCGCCGGGGCGGCGGGAAATCGCCCGCCCGGCCAGCTTGTGGTGCTTGCTTTCGCAAGCACAGCGCCTACTGTATGCAGCATGCGGCACGCGGAGGTCACCCTGCCGGGCCAGACCAGCAGCGTGCCGACCGCCCGCCGGTTCGTGGAGTCGCTGCTCAGCGCGTGGGGCCGTCCCGAGCTCACCTGGGCCGCCGCGGCGTGCGTGAGCGAGCTGGCCGCCAACTGCGCGCTGCACGCCAGGACCGCCTTCACGGTCCGGGTCGTGCTGGCCGACGACCGCCGGATCCGGGTCGAGGTCAGCGACGGCTCGCGGCGGATGCCGGCGCCGCGCGACTACGGGCCGCAGGCGACCACCGGGCGGGGGCTGCGGTTGCTCGACCAGCTGGCGTCAGGCTGGGGCGTCGACGCGACCGACGACGGGAAGTCGGTGTGGGTCCTGCTGGAGACCGCCGTCGGGCAGCGACCGGGTGAGCAGGACGAGGCGGTCTTCGACCTCGAGGCCCTGCTGGCCGGCTACGGCGAGGACGGCGACAGCCCCGCGCCATCGGCCTCGACGGCACCGGCCGCGCCGGCTCTGCCGGTCGCGGCCTGACCGCTGCGCCCTGGCCGGACCAGCCGGGGGCCGGGGCGCATCTCGCTGAGGGGGGTCTGCTCGACGGGCAGCACCTCGATCAGGGAGGCGTGGTCGCGCAGCACCGCGGCGACGTGCGGGACGGTGTTGACGGCGATGATGCGGTGGCTGCGGTGCTGGACCCGGAAGGCCGCTGAATTGAGGGCGTTCACCAGGCCCCGGTCGACGCGGTGCAGGTGGCGCAGGTCCAGCACGGTGACGGTTGAGGTCCGCGACGCCTCCAGCAGCGCGCGCCGGAACCCGAACGTCTCCATGGCGTCCAGCGCGCCCATGAGCGTCACGACTGCGACGTTGCCGCAGGCGGAGTGCTCGACGCGCGTCTTCATCTGCATGCTGCCCCCGGACGCTGAGGCTTGCCCTCAGTCCAAATGACCTGCCCGGGCCGGGGCGGCACAAACCCTGGGTTGCCTCAGGCCCGCCGCTGCCGCCGGGCCCGCCAGAGCCCCAGCGCGAAGACGGGCAGCGCAACCGCCCCGACCGCAGCCGATGCCCGGACCGAACCGGCCTTGGCGCCGAGCCGGAAGTCCA
>JAOPVD010000112.1 GCA_025966295.1 Frankiales bacterium
GCCCAGCGGCTGGCCACCCTGCCCGGCGGCGCCGACCTGCTCATCACCCCGACGCTCGGGACGCTGCCGCGGCCGATCGGCGCCCTCACCGGCCTGAAGACGCTGGCGCTGGCCGGCCGGCACGTGCCGTTCACCCCGACCTGGAACGTCACCGGCCAGCCGGCGCTCAGCGTGCCGGCCGGCCTGTCGCCGGACGGCGTGCCGCTGGCCGTCCAGCTGATCGGACCGCCGGGCGCCGAGGCGCTGCTGCTGTCGGTGGCCGCGCAGCTGCAGGACTGGACCGGCCGGCGGCCGCCCGTCTCCTGACCGGCGTGCCTGCGGTGGAGCAGGTGAACGCTGGGTAGCGTCGCAAGGTGACCTCAGCCGTGCCCGCCGTGGGCGCCGACCTCGACGCGCTGCTGGCCAGCCGGCTGCGGCGCACCCTCAAGGGCAGCACCCTCGAGGACCGGGTCGCGACGGTCGTGTTCGACGCCGGGCACAGCCAGTGGACCGTCGAGCTGGACCGCGGCCGCGGCCGGGTCCGGCGCGGCGCGGCGGTCCGTCCGACCCTGGTCGTGCGCGGCGAGCCGAAGGTGCTCGCCGACGTCATCGCCGGACGGGCGTCCGGCGTGCACGCCTTCCTCGAGGGCCGCATCACCGTCCGCGGCGACCTGGGGCTGTCGCTGCAGATGGACGGCATGTTCGACGACGGCGGCGACACCCGGCCGGTGTCCCACCCACGCGCCAAGGAGGTCGTGGCGATGGGGGTGCGGACCACCTACCTGGAAGCCGGCCCCACCGACGCCCCGCCGGTCCTGCTGCTGCACGGCCTCGGTGCCACCAACGCCTCGCTGCTCCCCTGCATCGCCGACCTCGCGACCGACCACCACGTCATCGCGCCGGACCTGCCGGGCTTCGGCCAGAGCGCGGCGCCCCGGGCGTCCTACACCCCGGCCTGGTACGCCGCCTGGGTGGAGGCCTTCCAGCACGCGGTCGGCATGCGGCGGGCGGTGCTGCTCGGCAACTCCCTCGGCGGCCGGGTCGCCCTCGAGGCCGGCCTGGTGCACCCCCGCTCGGTGCGCGGCCTGGTGCTGCTCACCCCCTCCCCGGCCTTCCGGCGGCTGCGGGCCCTCGTCCCCGCCGTACGGCTGATGCGGCCGGAGGCCGGCGCGCTGCCGCTGCCGCTGCCGCACCGGGTGGTCGTCGAGGCGATCCGGGCGATGTTCAGCGACCCCGACCGGCTGCCCGGCCCCTGGTACGACGCGGCCGCGGACGAGTGCGTGCGGGTGTTCCGCTCCCCCGCGCACCGGGTGGCGTTCTGGTCGGTGGCCCGGCAGATCTTCATCGAGGAGGCGCACGGGCGGCAGGGCTTCTGGGACCGGTTGCCGGGCCTGCAGCCGCCGGCGCTGTTCCTGTGGGGCGACCGCGACCGGCTGGTGCCGTCGTCGTTCGCCCGGCACGTCGCCGACGCGCTGCCGGACGCCGGCTCGATCGTGCTCGAGGACTGCGGCCACGTGCCGCAGTTCGAGCACCCGGTGGAGACGATGGCGCTGACCCGGGCGTTCCTGTCCTCGCTCGCCTAGCGACTAGCGTCCCCCCGTGATCGCTGCCCCTACCGCCGTGCAGTCCCGCGCCGAGCGCCACCCGTTCCTGGTCGTGGCGATCGTCTTGACGTCGGTGTTCGTCCAGCTGCTGGACGTCTCGATCGTCAACGTCGCCATCCCGTCGATCCAGCGGGACATCGGGGCGTCGTTCGCCGCCGTCCAGCTCGTCATCGCCGGCTACCAGCTGGCGTTCGCCTGCCTGCTCATCACCGGCGGCCGGCTCGGCGACATCTTCGGCCGCAAGCGGCTGTTCATGATCGGGATGGCGACGTTCACCATCGCCTCGGCGCTCTGCGGGCTGGCACAGGGCGAGACCACCCTGGTGCTGGCCCGGATCCTGCAGGGCGCCGGCAGCGGGCTGATGTTCCCGCAGGCCCTGGCGATCATCCAGGTGACGGTCCCGCCCAAGGACCGCGGCAAGGCCTTCGGCCTGCTCGGCGCCACCATCGGCATCGCCACCATCCTCGGACCGCTGCTCGGCGGGGTGCTGATCACCCTCGACCTGTTCGGGTCGGACTGGCGGCTCATCTTCCTCGTCAACATCCCGATCGGGTTGCTGGCGATGGTGGCCGCGGCGCTGGAGCTGCCGGAGAGCCGGTCACCCGACGCGCCGCGGCTCGACGTGCCCGGCGCGCTGCTGGTCACCGCCGGGCTGTTCCTGCTCGTCTACCCCCTCACCGAGGGACGCGAGAAGGGCTGGCCGGCCTGGATCTACCTCATGCTCGTGGCGTCGGTACCGGTGCTCGTCGGGTTCGTGCTGCTGCAGCGCCGCAAGACCGCGACCGGGCGCAGCCCGCTGATCGTCATGACGCTGTTCCGCAACAAGAGCTTCCGCGTCGGTCTGGTGGTGTCGCTGGTCTTCTTCGCCGGCGTTCCGGCGTACTTCTTCACCATCTCGCTCTACCTGCAGATCGGTCTGGGATGGACGCCGCTGCACGCCGGCCTGACCGGCCTCCCGTTCGCCATCGCGTCCGGCATCGCGTCGCAGCGCTCCGACGCCCTGGCGCAGCGCCTGGGCACCGGGGTGCTCCGGCTCGGTGCCGGCCTGCTCGCTGCCGGGATGGCCCTCATCAGCGTCACCCTGCACGCGGCCGGGACCGACCTGCACTCCTGGGAGCTCATCCCGGGCCTGCTCGTGTCCGGCTTCGGCCTGGGCTGCTTCATCCCGCCGCTGACCAACCTGGTGCTGGCCGGCATCCAGGGCCGGGAGGCCGGCTCCGCCTCCGGCGTGCTGTCGACCAGCCAGCAGGTCGGCGGTGCCCTCGGCGTGGCGCTGATCGGGATCGCGCTGTTCGGCTTCCTCGGCGGCAACGCCGCCAGCGCGGCGCGCGACGAGGCCGGAGCGCTGAAGGCGGGGCTCGGCCGGGCCGGCCTGTCAGCGCCGCTGTCCGAGGCTGCCGTGCAGCAGTTCGAGCGCTGCTTCGTCGCGCGCACCAAGTCCCCCGACCCGTCCGCGACCCCGGAGGGCTGCACCACACCCAAGGGCGCCCCCAAGGCTGCCGGTGAGGCGGTCGCCCAGGCGGCCGAGCAGGCGCGCCGGGAGAACTTCCTGCACGCGATGGAGCGGACCCTGCTGTTCGAGGTGGGCCTGTTCGGCCTGGCCGCGCTGCTCGTCGGGCTGCTGCCCCGGGTCGACAGGGGCCGGCTCGGCCACGCCCCAGCGGTCGAGACGGTCTAGCGGCGGGGACGCAGGTCGCGCATCAGCGCGTCGCCGAGTGAGCGGGTCTCCCGGCGGTTGAGCTCGGCACCGGCGACGGCACCGGCCAGGAACGGCGCCAGCGACGAGACGTTGCGGCCGAACCGGCGGAGCACCCGCTGGCGCAGCTGCTGCTTGGCGGCGGTCGACAGCACCGCCGAGAACGACAGCCGGCCGCCCGCGCCGTCGAGACCGCGCTTGCCGGCCCAGGAGGTGAGGTAGGCGACGGTCAGCTCGCGGTGGGTGCCGTGCGGCGCCTTGCCGTAGACGACGTGCAGCTCGGCCACCAGCTTCAGCTCCACCGCGACGATGGCGAGGGTCTCGGCGGCCAGCTGCACCGGTGCCGCTAGCAGGGTGGGCGGCGCGGCCATCTCGGCGGCGGCGAGGGCGCCGGCTGCGGCCCCGATGGCCGCGGTCGTTCGGGTCGCGTTGCGGATCAGGGCATGGGCCAGCTCGTCGCCCGACAGGCCACCGTGGTGGTAGCGCAGGGTCAGCAGGTCGCGGACCGGCAGGTGCGGCCCCACGTCGTCGGTGACGACGTCGGCGAGCCAGCGCCCGGACAGGGTCGCGCGGGCGCCGGCGACCCTGGCCCCGGCGGTGACGGCGCGGCTCAGGACGCCCAGCAGCCGACCGCGCTCACCGCGGGACAGGTCATCCGCGGTGAGCCGGCCGACGAGCTCGCCCAGGTCGTGCCTGGCCAGGTCGTTCACCGTGGGTCAGGCAGCGCACTCGCGGCAGATCATGCGGCCGCCCTTGTCGGAGGCGAGCTGGCTGCGGTGGTGCACCAGGAAGCACGACGAGCAGGTGAACTCGTCGCTCTGCTTCGGGAGCACCTTGACGGTGAGCTCCTCGCCGGACAGGTCGGCGCCCGGGAGCTCGAGGGCCTCGGCCAGCTCGGTCTCGTCGACGTCGACGCTGCTCGACTGCGCCTCGGCGCGGCGGGCCTTCAGCTCTTCGAGGCTGTCCTCACCCAGGTCGTCGGCCTCGGATCGGCGGGGGGTGTCGTAATCGGTGGCCATGGTCGGGGCTCTCCTTCTTCGTCCGGCGCCGGGTCAACGCGCGAGGACGCCAACTTGTGCCCGTTGTGGCTGGGCGCTTCTTGCGGCGTGTGGAGCGGCAGAGGGTAGCCCCTCCGCGGGCTGGTGCCCTACCCCGTTCGGGCCTGTTGCACCAGGGGATCCCCAGAGAGAGCAAGATCACCCCGCGGCGACCCCGTAGGCACCCCACAGCAGGTCGGTCAGCTGGTCGGTCAGGTCGGCCCGCGAGCACCGCCGCGACTCCAGCCACCAGTCCCCCGCGGACTGCACCATGCCGACGATGCCGGCCGCCCAGACGGTCGCCCGGAGGTCGTCGGCCGGCAGCCGCAGCTCGTGCGCGATGCCGGCGGTGAGCAGGTCCTGCAGCCGGTGCAGGAAGCCGCGGACGGTGCCCTGGGCGGGCACCGCCTCCTCCGACTGCATCAAGAACCGGTACACCTGCGGCTCGGCCTCGATGACCGCCAGGTAGGTGCCGATCGTGCGGTGCACCCGCACGCGGGCCGGCCCGCCGGCCGTCAGCGCGTCGACGAGCGCGTCGAGCAGCCGGTCGGTGTGCCGCTCCGCGAGGGCGGCGTACAGCCCGCTCTTGTCGCCGAAGTGCCGGTACAGGATCGGCTTGGTGATGCCGGCCTCCGCCGCGATGGTGGCCATCGAGGCGGAGGCGCCGTCCCGCTGCACGACCGCGTCCGCCGCCGCGAGCAGGCTCTCGCGGCGCGCGTCGCGGCCGGGCAACACGGAGGTCATGCGGTCACGGGATCTGGTGCCCCGAGATCGCCCGGCTGATGATGAGCCGCTGGATCTCGCTGGTGCCCTCGAAGATCGTGTAGATCTTGGCGTCGCGGTGCCAGCGCTCGACCGGGTACTCGCGGGTGTAGCCGTTGCCGCCGAGGATCTGGATGGCCTTCTCGGTGACGTCGACCGCGGTCTCGCCGGCGAACAGCTTGCTCATCGAGCCCTCACCGGCGGTGAACGGCACGCCGTTGCGGCCCATCCAGGCCGCCCGCCAGACCAGCAGCCGGGAGGCGTCGATCTTGGTCTTCATGTCGGCGAGCATGAACGCGATGCCCTGGTTCTGGACGATGGGCCGGCCGAACTGCTCGCGGGTCTTGGCGTACTCGAGCGAGTACTCGTAGGCGGCCCGGGCGATGCCGACGGCCTGCGCGCCGACCGACGGGCGGGAGGACTCGAAGGTGGCCATGGCGGCCTGGCCGCCCTTCTCGCGGGTGCTCTGCAGCGACTCGCCGCGGGCGACGGCGGCGGCCCGCTCACGGGCCTTGGCCAGCCGGGCGTCGAGCTTCTCCTTGCCACCCAGCAGCTGCGAGCCCGGGATGCGGCAGTTGTCGAGGATGACCTCGGAGGTGTGCGAGGCCCGGATGCCGTGCTTCTTGAACTTCTGGCCCTGCGACAGGCCCTTGCCCTTGGAGTCCGGGCCGATCACGAACGAGGCCTGCCCGCGGGCCTTCAGGTCCGGGTCGACGGAGGCGACGACGACGTGCACGTCCGCGATGCCGCCGTTGGTGATCCAGGTCTTGACGCCGTTGAGGACCCACTCGTCGGTGGCCTCGTCGTACACGGCGGTGGTCTTCATGCTGGACACGTCCGAGCCGGCGTTCGGCTCCGAGACGGCCAGGGCGCAGAGCTTCACGTCGTCCGGCGTGCCGAAGCACTGCGGCGCCCACTCGCCGAGCTGCTCCGGGGTGCCGTTGGCCAGGATGCCGGCGACCCCGAGCGTCGAGCCGACGATCGACAGGCCGATGCCGGCGTCGCCCCAGAACAGCTCCTCCATGGCGATCGGGAGCGAGATGCCGGATTCGTCGCCCCAAAGCGAGGCGAAGAAGTCCAGGGAGTAGATGCCGGCCTTCGCGGCCTCCTGGATGATCGGCCAGGGGGTCTGTTCGCGCTCGTCCCACTCGGACGCGGCCGGGCGGATGACGTTCGCGCTGAACTCGTGCAGCCACTTCTGGAGGGTCTGCTGGTCCTCGGTGAGCTCAAGGGTGAAGCCGGGCATCTAGGTACTCCTGTGGGTGATCGATCCGGGCACGAAGGTCGCCTTCGTGCCCCGGAGGTACGCGGACGGCGCAGGTGTTACCGCCGGTAACACTGGGGCCGGGAGCGGCCGGTGTCAAGCCTGTCCTTGACACTTGTTACCGCCGGTAACAGGCTGGAGCGCATGGCAGAGGTGGCAGTCGACGAGCTGGCGGTCCACGGCAACCTGGTGCGCTACGCCCACGCCGGCAGCACCGGCCCGGTGCTGGTGCTGGTGCACGGGATCGCCTCTCGGGCGGCGCAGTGGCAGCAGGTGATGTCCCGGCTCGGCGAGCACTACCGGGTGATCGCCCCTGACCTGCTGGGCCACGGCCTGTCGGCCAAGCCGCGGGGCGACTATTCGCTGGGCGCGCAGGCCTGCGGCGTCCGCGACCTGCTGGCCGCCCTCGGCCACGACCGGATCACCCTCGTCGGGCACAGCCTGGGCGGCGGCATCGCGATGCAGTTCGCCTACCAGTTCCCGGAGCGCGTCGAGCGGCTGGCCCTGGTGAGCTCCGGCGGCCTCGGCCCGGAGGTGTCGGCGTTCCTGCGGGCCGCCACGCTGCCCGGGTCGGAGCTGGTGCTGCCGCTGATCGCCGGCTCCTGGGTGCGCAAGGCCGGCCGTGGCCTCGACGGCCTGGTCGGCGGCCACCTGCCGGCCGGCCTGCGGGAGGCGCTGGTCGGCTTCGGGTCGCTGGGCGACGCCGCCACCCGGGACGCCTTCGTGCACACCGCCCGCTCGGTCATCGACATCCGGGGCCAGCGCGTCGACGGCCGCGACCGGCTCTACCTGGCCACCGACCTGCCGCTGCTCGTGGTCTGGGGCGCGAGGGACACGATCCTGCCGGTGGAGCACGGCCGCGCGCTCGCGGCGGCGGTGCCGACCGCCCGGCTCGAGGTGTTCGCGCGCAGCGGCCACTTCCCGCACCTCACCGAGCCGGCCCGGCTGGCGACCGTGCTGCACGACTGGATGACGACCACCGAGGCCGCCCAGCTCGACGCCGCGACGCTGACGGCACGGCTGCGCCACCCCGTCGCTACGTGAGCTGAGCGAGGAACTGCGGGACCTGCTGGGGGGTGAGCCCGTCGGTCCGGCACGGGTGGTTCGGCTCACCGCCCTGACCGCCGCCGGCGTAGGTCTTGATGAACTGCTGCAGCCGCGGGTCGTCGACGCTCTGCAGCTTGAGCTGCAGCCCCCACGTGCTGACCACCACCGGTGCCGGCACCCCCGGGTACGGCGAGACGAGGACGTACTCCGGGTTGGTCGGCGCGAGCGCCGCGAGCTTGGCCACCGAGGCCTTGTCGAGGGTCGGCAGGTGGGTGATCCAGATCCCGCCGTGCTCGATCGAGTGCACCGCGAACTCGTTCGGCACCGGCGTGCTGTAGACCGCGCACTTCAGCCACCGCGGCGCGTGCTCACCGCCCACCGGCGGGGTCTGCGGGTAGCGGTGCGGGTACTCGCTCTTCTTCAGCAGGTGCCGGTGGCTGAGCCCCTTGAACACCTCGACGCCGGTGATGCTCGGCGTCAGCAGCGCACTGGGATCCGCCTTCGGGGTGCCGCTCGAGCAGCCCGCGAGGACGAGCGCGGACATGACAAGAACGTGGACGAAGCGCATCAGATCACCGTACGGCGGCACGCACCGTGCGACGCTGAGGCGGTGAAGCGCAACCGCCTCGCCCTGCTCGTCCTGCCGGTGCTGCTGGCGGCCTGCGGTGGTACGGCGCCGCCGGCCGCTGCGGTCTCGACGGCGCCGCCGCTGCGGATGCGCCCGTCGTCACCCGCACCGGAGGTGCCGCGTGTGGTCGCGGCGCCGGCCCCGGCGCGGGCCGCGGCCGTCCGGCGGACCTTCCCGATCCGGGGCTGCAAGGTCAGCTACGGCCCCAGCCACCACGACTACCCAGCGACCGACGTGTTCGCGGCCCGCGGCTGCGCGGTGGTGGCGCCGATGGCCGGCCGCGTCGACGAGGTCTCCACCGTCGACCGGTGGAACCCGCGCACCAACCGCGGCGCTGACCGCGGCGGCCTGTCCTGGTCGATCGTCGGCGACGACGGCGTGCGCTACTACGGCTCGCACCTGTCGACGCTGCGGGTGAAGCCCGGCCAGCGGGTCCGGTCCGGTCAGGTGCTGGGGACCGTCGGCAGCACCGGCTCCGCGCGGGGCACCGGCACCCACCTGCACTTCGGGCTGTCGTGGCCGACCCGGCACGGGGTGTGGTGGGTGCGCCGCGGGATGGTCTACCCCTGGCCGTACCTCGACTCATGGCGGGCCGGTGGCAACAAGAGCCCGGCGGCCGCCGTGGCGGCCGAGCACCGACGGCGCGGAGACGTGCCGCGGTGCCGGGCGGCCTGCTAGCGGCAAAGGTCAGCTGAGGACCTGCTCGCCCTTCCCCAGCACGACCACCCCGGACTCGGTGACGGTGAACCCGCGGGCCCGGTCCTCCGCATGGTCGACCCCGACGCGGGCCCCCGGCCAGACCACGACGTTCTTGTCGAGGATGGCGTTGCGGACCACCGCGCCCTGGCCGATGTCGACGCCGTGCATCAGCACGCTGCTCTCGACCTCCGCCCCCGAGT
Organism: Frankiales bacterium; assembly: GCA_025966295.1. Classification (GTDB taxonomy): domain Bacteria; phylum Actinomycetota; class Actinomycetes; order Mycobacteriales; family SCTD01; genus RYN-111. The sequence goes on from JAOPVD010000112.1 coordinate 8,917, forward strand.
GCA
>JAOPVD010000128.1 GCA_025966295.1 Frankiales bacterium
CAGCGCCAGCACACGCACCAGGGCGTGGCGGCGCTCGGCGTCGGCGGTCGGCAGCCGGCGGCCCGGGGGGCGGCGCCGGCGGCGGGCCGGGAAGGGGGGTGCGGCCACGGGACCAGCGTGCGCTGCCCCCGGACCCGGCACCATGGCCCGAAGGGGCCATATGTGTCATTCGGGCGACACCCGGGGCAAGCCGCCTCCCGGCGCTGCGGGGAGCTCTGGCGTCCGGTCGTGTAACCTGACTGACATCTGCAGCAGGGCCAGTGACGTCCCGGGTGGCAGCACCGCACGACCAGTCGACCACCCCGACGGAAGGCCTCCCATGCTTCCCCCACGTCAAGGTCTCTACGACCCCGCCAACGAGCACGACGCCTGCGGCGTCGCCTTCGTCGTGGACATCGCCGGGCGTGTCACGCACGACCTCGTCGAGCAGGGCCTGACGGCGCTGCGCAACCTCGAGCACCGCGGCGCCTCCGGCAGCGAGCCGGAGACCGGCGACGGCGCCGGCATCCTGGTCCAGGTCCCGGACGCCTTCTACCGGGCGACGCTGCCCGTCGAGCTGCCGGCCGCGGGGTCCTACGCCGTCGGGACCGCGTTCCTGCCGACCAACCCGCGCGCGGCCGTCGACGCCCAGGTGGCGATCGAGAAGATCGCCGCCGAGGAGGGCCTGCAGGTCCTCACCTGGCGTGACCTGCCGATCGACGCCAAGGGCGCCGGCATCGGCCGGACCGCCGCCTCGGTGATGCCGGTGTTCCGCCAGCTGTTCCTGGTCGCCGCCGAGTCGTCCCTGACGCCGTACGCGCTGGAGCGGCGGGCGTTCGTGATCCGCAAGCGCGCCGAGCACGAGACCGGCACCTACTTCCCGTCGCTGTCGACGCGGACCGTGGTCTACAAGGGCATGCTCACGACCGGGCAGCTGCAGCCGTTCTTCCCCGACCTGTCGGACGAGCGGTTCGCGAGCGCCCTGGCGCTGGTGCACTCGCGCTTCTCGACCAACACCTTCCCGAGCTGGCCGCTCGCGCACCCGTACCGCTACATCGCGCACAACGGCGAGATCAACACCGTCAAGGGCAACCGGAACTGGATGCGGGCGCGCGAGGCGCTGCTGCGCGGCCCCGAGGACCTGCCCGACGACCTGAGCCGGCTGTTCCCGATCTGCTCGCCCGGCGCGTCCGACTCGGCGTCGTTCGACGAGGTGCTCGAGCTGCTGCACATGGCCGGCCGGTCGCTGCCGCACGCGGTGCTCATGATGGTCCCCGAGGCGTGGGAGAACGCCATCGAGATGGACCCGGCGAAGAAGGCGTTCTATGAGTTCCACGCCTCGCTGATGGAGCCGTGGGACGGCCCGGCCTGCGTGACGTTCACCGACGGCACGCTCATCGGTGCCGTGCTGGACCGCAACGGCCTGCGGCCGTCCCGCTGGAGGGAGACCGCCGACGGCCGGGTCGTGCTGGCCTCCGAGGTGGGCGTGCTCGACATCCCGTCCGACCAGGTCAAGCGCAAGGGCCGCCTGCAGCCCGGCAAGATGTTCCTCGTCGACACCGCCCAGGGCCGGATCGTCGAGGACGAGGAGATCAAGGCCGGGCTCGCCGCCGAGCAGCCCTACGCCGACTGGCTGCACGCCGGCGCCCTGCGCCTCGAGGACCTGCCCGAGCGCGAGCACGTCATCTACACCCACGAGTCGGTGCTGCGCCGCCAGCAGACCTTCGGCTACACCGAGGAGGAGCTGCGCATCCTGCTGCAGCCGATGGCGAAGACCGGCGCCGAGCCGATCGGCTCGATGGGCACCGACACCCCGGTGGCCGTGCTGTCGGAGCGGCCGCGGCTGCTGTTCGACTACTTCAGCCAGCTGTTCGCGCAGGTCACCAACCCGCCGCTGGACGCCATCCGCGAGGAGCTCGTCACCTCGCTGGCGGGCTCGATCGGCCCGGAGCAGAACCTGCTCGACCCGAGCGCCGCGTCCTGCCGGCAGATCGTGATGCCGTTCCCGGTCATCGACAACGACGAGCTCGCGAAGGTCGTCAACGTCAACATCGACGGCGACCAGCCCGGCCTGGCGGCCGTCACCATCTACGGCCTGTACCCCGTCAACGGCGGGGGCGAGGCGCTGCGCGACGCGCTCGACCGGGTGCGCCGCGAGGTCTCGACGGCGATCGCCGGCGGGGCGCGCGTCATCGTGCTGTCCGACCGCGAGTCGACCGAGTCGATGGCGCCGATCCCGTCGCTGCTGCTGACCAGCGCGGTGCACCACCACCTCATCCGCGAGAAGAGCCGGACCCGCGTCGGCCTCGTCGTCGAGGCCGGTGACGTCCGCGAGGTGCACCACGTCGCGCTGCTCATCGGGTACGGCGCTGCCGCCGTCAACCCCTACCTCGCGATGGAGACCGTCGAGGACATGGTCCGCGACGGGGCCATCAAGGACATCACGTACAAGCAGGCGCAGAAGGCCCTCATCAAGGCGCTCGGCAAGGGCGTCCTGAAGGTGATGTCCAAGATGGGCATCTCCACGATCGCCTCCTACACCGGCGCCCAGGTCTTCGAGGCCCTCGGGCTCTCGCAGGATCTGGTGGACGAGTACTTCACCGGCACCACCTCGCGGCTCGGCGGGATCGGCCTGGACGTGATCGCCGAGGAGGTGGCCGCGCGGCACCGCTCGGCGTACCCGAGCAACAGCACCGAGCGGGCGCACCGGCGGCTCGAGGTCGGCGGTGAGTACCAGTGGCGCCGCGAGGGCGAGGTCCACCTGTTCAACCCCGAGACGGTCTTCGCGCTGCAGCACTCGACCCGCACGCAGCAGTACGACAAGTTCCAGGAGTACACCGGCAAGATCGACGAGCTGTCGGCCCGGGCCGGCACGCTGCGTGGCCTGTTCAGCATGCGCGAGGGGCTGCGGCCGCCGGTGCCGCTCGACGAGGTCGAGCCCGTCAGCGAGATCTGCAAGCGCTTCAACACCGGCGCGATGTCCTACGGCTCCATCTCGATGGAGGCGCACGAGACCCTGGCGATCGCCATGAACCGCATCGGCGGCCGCAGCAACACCGGCGAGGGCGGCGAGGACGCCGAGCGGCTGCTCGACCCGGAGCGGCGCTCCGCGGTCAAGCAGGTCGCCTCCGGCCGGTTCGGCGTGACCAGCGAGTACCTGGTGCACGCCAGCGACATCCAGATCAAGATGGCCCAGGGCGCCAAGCCCGGCGAGGGCGGCCAGTTGCCCGGACACAAGGTCTACCCGTGGATCGCCAAGACCCGGCACTCGACGCCGGGCGTCGGCCTGATCTCGCCGCCGCCGCACCACGACATCTACTCGATCGAGGACCTGTCGCAGCTGATCCACGACCGCAAGAACGCCAACAAGGACGCCCGCGTCCACGTGAAGCTGGTGGCCGAGGTCGGGGTCGGCACCGTCGCCGCGGGCGTGTCCAAGGCGCACGCCGACGTGGTGCTCATCTCCGGCCACGACGGCGGC
>JAOPVD010000138.1 GCA_025966295.1 Frankiales bacterium
GCGGCCGTGCACCCGGGCCTCGACCGGGCGCTGCTGCGCCGGGAGCGGCTCGGGCTGCTGCACGGGCCGGTGCTGTACCTGCGGGCCCGCCGGCGGCGGCGCCGTACCGGCTAGGCCCGGCGGTAGCCGACGACCCAGTCGACGACCATCCCCACCGTCGGGGGCGTGGCCGCGCTGGGGGCGGGCGCCCAAGCGTCACCCCGGCCGGCCTCCATCTGCAGCGCCAGCCGCATCGGGCCGCGCGGCACGCCGGCCGACCGCACGGTGGCCCACGGCCTGCCGTTGCACGTGTAGACCAGCTTGCCCGGTGTCCACTCCACGCCGACCGTCTGGAAGGCGCTGAAGTCGGCGCGCAGTGTGCGCTGGACCTGGTGGTTGGCGGCGCCGTGGTGGAGCGTCGCGGTCGTGGTCCGGCGGCCACCGCCGCCGTCCTCGGCGAAGTCCACCTCTCCGGCCGCCGGCCAGCGGCCCCGGCTCGGCCAGAGCAGCAGCGCGTACTTCACGCCGCGCGCCCGCTCGATCCGGAACCGCACCTCGTACTTGCCGTACCGGGTCTCGGTGCCGGTGGCCATCAGCCCGCCGGTGACGAAGCGGCCGCCCTTCCAGGCCCCGGCCAGGTGCAGGTCACCGGCGCGCACCCGGACGTGCGAGGGCTCCCACCAGCCGTGGGGGTTGCCGCCCGGTCGGCCGGCGTACGCGCCCCAGCCGCGCGGCAGGGCGGTGCCGGTGAAGTCCTGCGCAAGGACCTGCCTCCAGCCCGGCCGGTGGCCCCGCGGCATCGCATCCCGGTCGACCCGCGGGGGTGGCAGCGGCAGCGGCGAGGGCGTGACCCCGGCCTGGGCGACGACGGGCCGCGGTGGGGCGGCCGACCGCTGCCGGCAGTCGAGCACGGCGGTGGTCGCGGCGACGAGGACCGCCGGGACGGTGCAGCGGACGGTGCGATGGCCAAGGCGGAGCATGAGGACCCGTCGGTCAGGGCCGCCGACCCACGGACCCGGGGACGACCCGCGCGTGCGCGTCAACGGCCCGTGCGCGGTGCTGCCCGGAGGCTAGCAAAGAAGTCCGCTTTGCCCGATTCCTCAGCGGGCGGCGAAGTACTTCGCCTCGGGGTGGTGGACGATGATCGCGCTGGTCGACTGCTCCGGCGTGAGCATGAACTCGTCGCTGAGCTCCACCCCGATCCGCTGCCACTCGAGCAGGTCCTGGACCTTGTCCTGGTCCTCCACGTCGGGGCACGCCGGGTAGCCGAAGGAGTAGCGCGAGCCGCGGTAGGCCTGCTTGGACAGCATCGCCTGCAGGTCGCCCTCTTGCGTGAAGCCCAGCTCCTGGCGGATCCGGTGGTGCCAGTACTCCGCCAGGGCCTCGGTCAGCTGCACCGACAGGCCGTGCAGCTCGAGGTACTCGCGGTAGGCGTCGCGGGCGAACATCTCGTTGGTCACCTCGGAGACGTGCGAGCCCATCGTCACGACATGGAAGGCCACGACGTCGGTCTGGCCGCTGTCCTGGCTGCGGAAGAAGTCCGACAGGCACAGCCGCCGGTCACGCTGCTGGCGCGGGAAGGTGAAGCGGCAGCGCTCGTTGCCCGACTCCGGGTCGAGGATGATGAGGTCCTCGTCCTTGCTGACGGCCGGGAAGTACCCGTGCACGACCGCGGCGTTCATGATGCCCTCGGACTGCACCTTCGCGAGCAGCTCGCGCAGCCGCGGGCGGCCCTCGGTCTCCACCAGCTCCTCGTACGACGGGCCGGCGCCGCCGCGGCTGCCCCGCAGCCCCCACTGGCCCAGGAACAGCGCGCGCTCGTCGAGCCAGCTGGCGTAGTCGGCCAGCTGGATGCCCTTGGTGATGCGGGTGCCCCAGAACGGCGGCGTGGGGATGTCGTTGTCGGTGGCCACGTCGGAGCGGCCGGCCTGCTCGGGCGCCTCCTGCTGTGCGGCGCGGGCCACCGCGATCGCCTTGGAGCGGGCGTGCCGGGCCTTGCGCTCGTCGTCCTTGGCGCGCTGCTCGGCGGTCTGCTCCGGCGAGACCTCGCCGCGCTTGACGGCCATCAGCTCGTCCATGAGCCGCAGCCCCTCGAAGGCGTCGCGGGCGTACCGGACGTCGCCGTCGAAGACCTCGGCCAGGTCGTTCTCGACGTAGGCCCGGGTCAGCGCGGCGCCGCCGAGGATCACCGGGAAGCGCTCGGCGATCCCGCGGGAGTTCATCTCCTGCAGGTTCTCCTTCATGATCACGGTGCTCTTGACGAGCAGGCCGCTCATGCCGACCACGTCGGCGCGGTGCTCCTCGGCGGCCTCGAGGATGGCCGTCACCGGCTGCTTGATGCCGAGGTTCACGACGTCGTAGCCGTTGTTGCTCAAGATGATGTCGACGAGGTTCTTGCCGATGTCGTGGACGTCGCCCTTGACGGTGGCCAGCACGATCTTGCCCTTGCCGTCCTGGCCCTCGACCTTCTCCATGTACGGCTCGAGGTGGGCGACCGCGGTCTTCATCACCTCGGCGGACTGCAGCACGAACGGCAGCTGCATCTCGCCGGAGCCGAACAGCTCACCCACGACCTTCATGCCGGACAGCAGGGTGTCGTTGACGATGTCGAGCGGCTTGCGGCCCTCCGCCATCGCGGTGTCCAGGTCGTCGGTGAGGCCGTTCTTCTCACCGTCGATGATGCGGCGCTGCAGCCGCTCCTCGAGCGGGAGAGCCATGAGGGCATCCAGCCGCGAGCCGGCGCTGGCCTGCGCGTCGACGCCCTCGAACAGGTCCAGGAAGGCGGTCAGCGGGTCGTAGCCCTCGCGCCGGCGGTCGTAGACCAGGTCGAGGGCGACGTCGCGCTGGTCGTCCGGGATCCGGTTCATCGGCAAGATCTTGGAGGCGTGCACGATGGCCGAGGTCAGGCCCGCCTTCTGGCACTCGTGCAGGAACACCGAGTTGAGCACCACGCGGGCGGCCGGCTTGAGGCCGAACGAGATGTTCGACAGGCCCAGCGTGGTGCCGACGCCCGGGCGGCGCTCCTTGAGCAGCCGGATCGCCTCGATCGTCTCGATGCCGTCGCGCCGGGACTCCTCCTGGCCGGTGCCGAGGGTGAAGGTCAGGCAGTCGACGAGGATGTCGCCCTCGTGCATGCCGTACTCGCCGACCAGGGCGTCGATGGTCCGCTCCGCGATGGCGACCTTGCGCTCCGCGGTCCGGGCCTGGCCCTCTTCGTCGATGGTCAGGGTGACGACGGCCGCGCCGTGCTCGCGCACGATCGGCATGATCCGGCGGTACCGGCTGTCCGGGCCGTCGCCGTCCTCGAAGTTCACGGAGTTGATGACGGCCCGGCCGCCCAGGCACTCCAGGCCGGCCTCGATGACGGGCGGCTCGGTGGAGTCGAGCATGATCGGCAGCGTGCTGGCGGTGGCGAGCCGCGCTGCCGCGTCACGCATGTCGATCGCGCCGTCCCGGCCGACGTAGTCGACGCACAGGTCGATCATGTTGGCGCCCTCGCGCACGGCCTCGCGGCCGATGTCGACGACCTTCTCCCAGTCGCCGGCGATCATCGCGTCGCGGAACGCCTTGGAGCCGTTGGTGTTGGTGCGCTCGCCCACCATCAGCACGCCGGCGTCCTGCGCGAACGGGACCGCCGCGTAGAGCGAGGCAGCACCGGGCTCGACGATCGGGGTGCGCGGCGCGGCCTGCAGCCCGGCGACGGCCGCCACGACGTGCCGCAGGTGCTCGGGCGTCGTGC
>JAOPVD010000152.1 GCA_025966295.1 Frankiales bacterium
TGGTGGGACGCCGGCCACGACGTGCGCTGTGCCGTGAACCTGAGCATGGCGGCGGTGGCCGACGACCGGACCAGCGCCGGGCTGCTGCGGCAGCTGGTGGCGGCGGCACCGCGGCTGACGGTCGAGATCACCGAGTCCTGGCTGGCGGACGCCCGCGGCCGCGAGGTGGTGGCCGAGCTGGCCGCGGCGGGGGTGGCGCTGGCCCTGGACGACTTCGGCACCGGCTGGTCCTCGCTGGCGTCGCTGCGCGCGTTCCCGGTGAGCCGGCTCAAGCTGGACCGGCAGTTCGTGCTCGACCTCGACGACGACGACCGCGGTCAGGACCTGCTGACGGCGGTCGGCGAGCTGGCCGCGGCCCTCGGCATGGACGTGGTCGCGGAGGGCGTCGAGCGGCCCGCGACGGCGGCCCGGCTGCGGGCCGCCGGGTTCGGCCTGGGCCAGGGCTTCCTGTGGTCGCCGGCGCTGTCGGCGGACGAGCTCGCCACCTGGGCCGGCTGGACCTAGCCGGACCGACCGTCAGCCGGTGCCGGCGAAGCAGCGGGCGTAGGCCGACGGCGACGTGCCGCGCTCGCGGGCGAAGGCCGACCGCAAAGTGGCGGCCGAGCCGAAGCCCGAGCGGCGGGCCACCTCCTCGACGGCCAGGCCCTGCTCCAGCAGCCGCTGCGCGTGCCCGACGCGCTGCGCCAGCACCCACCGGTGCGGCGTGGTGCCGGTGGCCTCGCGGAAGCGTCGGGCGAACGTCCGCGGCGACATGTGCGCACGCCGGGCCAGGTCCTGCACCGCGAGCTCCTGGTCCAGGTGCACCACGGCCCAGTCGAGCAGCGGCGCCAGCTCGGCGGTGCCCGCCCGACGCTGCAGCGGCACCGGCGCCTCGACGTACTGCGCCTGGCCGCCGTCCCGGAACGGCGGCACCACCATCCGGCGGGCGATCGCGCCCGCGACCGCGACGCCGTGCTCCTGGCGCACGACGTGCAGGCAGGCGTCGATGCCGGCCGCGGTGCCGGCGCTGGTGATGACCGGCCCGTCGTCCACGTAGAGCACGTCCGGGTCGACGTCGACCTGCGGGTAGCGCTCGGCCAGCTCCGCGGCGTGCCGCCAGTGGGTGGTCGCCCGGCGGCCGTCCAGCACGCCGGCGGCGGCGAGCACGAACGCTCCGCTGCACACCGACAGCACCCGGGCGCCGCGCCCGACCGCGTCCCGGACCGCCTGCAGCAGCGCCTCGGGCGGACGCTCGCCGACCGAGCGCCAGGCCGGGATGCAGACGAGGTCGGCGGCGGCCACCCGGTCCAGGCGGTGGTCGGTGTCGAGCCGGAACCCCTGCCCGGACCGCAGCGGCGGCGGCTCGGCGGCCACCACCGCGAAGTCGTAGACCGGGAGCCCCTGGTCGCTGCGGTCCAGGCCGAAGACCTCGCAGACGACCCCGAGCTCGAACGCCGCGAAGCCGTCGCAGACCACGGCGACGACGTTGGTCAGGGCCATGACCGGAGTCTGGCAGGTTTTCGTCGGGACGGCACCTTCCTGCCACTGGTGCCGGGGCCGGTCCGGGCCGATCGTCGAGGCATGGCTGTCGTGGTGCTCGTCCTGGTGCTGCTCGTGCTGGCGGGGGCGGCCGCCCGGTGGGGGGCCGACACCCGGGACGGCCGCGACTGGCAGCCCGGCCACCGGACGCCCGGCCCGCTGCGGGCGACGCGCCGCTCCTGACCCAGGTTTGGCCCACCGCCGCCCGGCGACGATCTTGAAGTGCCCGCCCTCCTCGCCGCGCCGGACGACCTCCCGGCTGCCCGGCGCCTGGCCCGCCGGCTCGGCCCCGACTGGGTCGTGGACGTCCTGCCCACCGCCCCCGACGCGCAGACCCTGCTGGCCCGGATCCGGGACCTGGGGCATGACACCGTGGTCGCCCTGACCGACCTGCCGCTGGGGACCGACCGGCGCCCGCTGCAGGCGGTGGGCGACGGCAGGGTCGTGGTGGTCTCGCTGCCGGCCCTCGGCGCGACCGGGCAGGTGCGGCGGGCCCACCGGCTGCTGGCCGAGCTGGCCGAGGCCGACGAGGTCGTGGAGGTGGCCGCCCGCCGGGTCCTGGGACGGCTGCGGCTGCTGGCCGGGCTGGTCCGGGAGAACCGGCCGTGGCGGCTGGCGACCGGCATGGTGGGCGCCCTCGCCGCGGGCGTCTCCACCGCCGCCTTCGGTCTCCTCAGCTCCACCCCGTGGCAGCTGGGCATGGCCCTGACGCCCTGGCGGCTGACGCTCATCACCGTCGGCGCGATCCTGACGATGGTGCTGTTCCTGGTGTTCGGGCACGGCCTGTGGGAGCGCGGCGACGAGGTGGTGCGCGAGCACGTCCGGCTCTACAACGCCACCACCCTGCTCACCCTCACGTTCGGCGTGCTCGTCCTGTACGCCGTGGGCTTCGCGATCGTGCTGCCGGTCGTCCTGCTGGTCCTGGACCCGGACGTCGTACGGGCCAACGTCGGCACCCGGCCCGACTTCAGCGACTACGTCGCGATCGCCTGGTTCATCGCCTCGATGGCCACCGTCGGGGGTGCGCTGGGGTCGGCGCTGGAGAGCGACGAGGCGGTCCGGCGGGCCGCCTACGGGGAGCGCCAACGGGCCCGCGTCGACGGTGCGGTAGACACCTGAGGTGCTCGCAGTCCGACCCGCTCTGCCGTCCGAGTACGGCGCCATCGGCGACCTGACCGCCTCGACCTACCTCGACGAGGGGCTCGCCGGCGCCGACTACGCCGCCACGCTGCGCGACGTCCCGGCCCGTGCCGCCGAGACCACGGTGCTCGTCGCCGAGCTGGACGGCCGGCTGGTGGGGTCGGTGACCGTCGCGACCCGCGGCGGCCCCTACGCCGAGCAGGCCGAGCCCGGTACGGCGGTCCTGCGGATGCTGGTCACCGACCCGCGCGCGCGCGGCGCCGGCGTCGGCACCGCCCTCGTCGAAGCCGCGGTCGCGACGGCCCGCACCGACGGCTGCCTGGTGGTGCGGCTGTCGACCAAGGCCACGATGACCGCGGCCCACCGGATCTACGAGCGGCTGGGGTTCACCCGCACGCCGGCCCGCGACTGGTCGCCACTCCCCGACCTGATGCTGCTGACCTACGAGCTGCCGCTGGCCTTCTGCGGCCACTGCGGCGAGCCCGGCGCGCACGAGCAGTGCCGTCGCAAGCTGGTGCTCGACCCGCCCCGGTACTGCAGCGGCTGCCGCCGCCGGATGGTCGTGCAGGTGCACCCGACCGGCTGGTCGGCGCGCTGCGTGGAGCACGGCACGCTGACGTCGTGACGGTCGCGCGGTGCCTCAGGCGACGAGGCCGAGGCGGCGCAGCTCGACGGTCAGGTCGTGCGGCGACGTCGAGGCGGCCATCGCCGCCTCCAGCGTGATGACGCCGTCCCGGATGAACGACACCAGGTGCTGGTCGAAGGTCTGCATGCCGTAGTAGGCGCCCTCGGCGATGAGCGCCGAGATCGTGGAGGTCTTGTCCGGGTCGGCGATGGCGTCGGCGATGCGGCCGGTGTTGACCGCCACCTCCATGACCACGCAGCGGCCCTCGCCGTCGGCGCGGGGCACCAGCCGCTGGCAGATGATGCCGCGGAGCGAACCGGCGAGCGCCAGCCGGACCTGCTTTTGCTCGTGCGGCGGGAAGAAGTCGATGATGCGGTTGATGGTCTCGGCCGCGTCGGTGGTGTGCAGCGTCGACATGACGAAGTGGCCGGTCTCGGCGGCCGCGAGGCCCGCCTTCACGGTCTCGTGGTCGCGCATCTCGCCGACCAGGATGACGTCGGGGTCCTGCCGCATGGCCGCGCGCATCGCCGTCACGAAGTCCTCGGTGTCGACGCGCACCTCGCGCTGGTTGACCATCGCCAGCTTGTCGAAGTGCAGCACCTCGATCGGGTCCTCGATCGTGACGACGTGCACCTCCTTGTTGCTGTTGATGTGGTCGATCATGCCGGCGAGGGTGGTGGTCTTGCCCGAACCGGTCGGGCCGGTGACCAGCACCAGGCCGCGCGGCTCCATCGCCAGCGACGCGAGCACCGCCGGCAGCCCGAGGTCGGTCAGCGGGATCGCTCCGACGCTGACGCGCCGGAACACCAGCCCGCAGGAGCCGCGGCTGCGGAAGGCGTTGACACGGAACCGCCCGACGCCCGGCAGCGAGTAGGCGAAGTCCGCCTCGTTGGAGCGGTGGAACTCCTCCACCAGGTCCTCGCGGAGCACCTCGTTGACCATCTGGTCGGTGTCCGCGCTGGTCAGGTCGCGGGTCTGCAGCTTGCGCAGCCGGCCGTCGATGCGCACGCGCGGGGGCGACCCGACCTTGCAGTGCAGGTCGGACCCGCCGCACTCCACGAGCGCGCGCAGGAAGGGCTCGATCGAGGTCGTCACCAAGTGTGCTTCGGCGCCTGGCCGCAACGACTTGACTGGCCCGAACGGGCTACCTGAGGGAGGCCATCCACGCCTCCACGGCGTCCGCCTCGCGCGGCAGCGCCGCCGACAGGTTGCGGTGGCCGTCCGCGGTGATGAGCACGTCGTCCTCGATCCGGATGCCGATGCCGCGCAGGTCCTCGGGCACGAGCAGGTCGTCGGGCTGGAAGTACAGGCCCGGCTCGACGGTCAGGACGTGGCCGACCTGCAGGGTGCCGTCGCGGTAGTTCTCGTCGCGGGAGTGCGCGCAGTCGTGCACGTCGAGGCCGAGCATGTGGCTGACGCCGTGAATGGTCCACCGGCTGTAGCGCTTGTCGTCGTCGGCCAGCACGGCGGCCGCGGACTCGACGATGCCGAGCGCCTCCAGGCCCTCGGCGAGCACCGTCATGGCCGCCTTGTGCGGGTCCAGGAAGCTCGCGCCCGGCCGGCACTCGGCCAGTGCCGCTTCCTGCGCGCGGTAGACCAGGTCGTAGACCTCGCGCTGCCGCGGTGTCCAGCTGCCGTTCACGGGCAGCGTGCGGGTCACGTCCGCGGTGTAGAGCTCGTGGCCCTCGACGCCCATGTCCAGCAAGATCAGCTCACCGTCCCGGACCGGGCCGTCGTTGTCGGTCCAGTGCAGCACGCAGGCGTGCGCGCCGGCGGCGCAGATCGAGCCGTAGCCGACGTCGTTGCCCTCGACCCGGGCCCGGAGCCCGAAGACGCCCTCGGCCCAGCGCTCGCTGGTGGCGACCGCCTTCGGCAGCTCGCGGGCGACGTCCTCGAAGCCCTTGACGGTGGCGTCGACGGCCTGCTGCAGCTGCTCGACCTCCCACGCGTCCTTGATCAGCCGGGCCTCCGACAGCCAGGTCGCCAGCTCCTTGTCGGCGTCCTCGGCGCTCTCGAACAGCCCCTCGACCTTGGCGTCGTACCCGCGCAGGACCCGGGCGGGCGTGCCGCGCAGCTTCTCGATCTCCTCCAGCGGCCGGGTCGGGATGCCGAGCTCGGCGGTGACCGCGTCCAGCGACGGCCGCGGGCCCACCCAGAACTCGCCGTTGCGGTCGGTGAAGAAGGCCGGGGTGGTGCGGTCCCACGCCGGTGCCTGGTACAGCACCGCCTGGCCCTCGGCGTCGACCACCAGCACGGCGTCGGGCTCGGGCGAGCCGACCAGCCAGGAGAAGTCGCTGCCGGGGCGGAACCGGAAGTCGGTGTCGTTGGCGCGCACCTTGAAGCCGCCGCTGGGGACCACCAGCACGTCGCCGGGGAAGCGCTCGGCCAGCCGCTGCCGGCGGGCCCGCCGGTACGGCGCGGCCACGCCCTCGGCCGGCAGGCTGCGGTCGCGGTCACCCCAGCCGGTGCTCATGAACTCCAGCAGCTTCGAGGGCCGCTTCGGGTCGTGACTGGCGGTGCCTTCCGGCTTCTCCTGCGGCGTCTGCTCGCTCATCCCAAAAGGGTACGGCGGGCGCGCCGGTTCAGCGCCCGGTCCACTCCGGCGTGCGCTTCTGCAGGAACGCCGAGATGCCCTCGCTGGCGTCCTCGCTGGTGTTGAGCAGCGACAGCTGCGCCTGCATGGCGTCGAGGCCGGCGCTGAGCGAGGACTCCAGCGCGGCCCGGAAGGCCTGCTTGCCGAGCCGCACGGCGAGCGGCGGCTTGTCCGCCAGCGCCTGCGTGAGGGTGGCGGTCTCCCGGACCAGGTCCTCGTGCGGGACCACCCGGCTCAGCAGCCCCATCTGGAGCGCCTCGTCGGCCGGCACCCGCCGACCGCTGAGCATCATCTCCATGGCCCGCTTGGGGCTGACGTGCCGGCCGAGCAGGGCGCTCACCATGAACGGCCAGATCCCCAGGTTGACCTCGGGCAGCCCGAACTCGGCGTGGTCGGCGGCGATCACCAGGTCGCAGCCCAGCACCAGCCCGACCCCGCCGGCGAGGCAGGTCCCCTGCACGGACGCGACCACCGGCAGCGGGCAGTCCTGCATCGCGAGCACCACCTGGCGCAGCAGCCCGCGGCCCTCGTGTACCTCGAGGCCGGTGGCGTCGGGTGCCATCTGCACCAGGTCGGCACCGGAGCAGAAGACCCGCTCACCGGCGCTGGTGACGAGCACGACCCGGGCGTCGCCGGGGTCGTGCAGGGCGGCGAGCATCCCGCGCAGCACCTCGCTGTTGAGGGCGTTGCGCTTGGGCTCGCGGTCGATGTGCAGCCGGAGCACCTTGCCTTCGCGCCGCACGTCCAGGTCGCTCACTGTGGTCCCCTTCCCAGGGCAGCGGGGCGGTCGACGACCGGCCCCTCGATGACGAACCGGTCCCAGGCCTGGGCGGCGCGTGCGTAGGCGCTGCCGCGGTCCGGGCCCCACACGGTGAGCACGGCCAGCAGCGGGTCGGCCGGGCTGGTGCCCTCGGCGACCGCGGCGTCGACCCACAGGTCCTCGCCGGCCGGAGGCCGCCAGACGGTCACGGGCGCCAGGAGGCTCGCGACCACGTCCACCGACAGCGCGACCCCAGCCCGGGCGGCGCCGCTCGCCGCACCGCCGGGGCCGGCGCCGGTGACGTCGAGACCCGTCACGACCTCCACCGCCCGCGGCGGGAGCCCGGACAGACGCAGCGGCTGGCCGGCCGCGACCGCCTCGACCACCGGCGGCGCACCGAGCAGGGCGACC
>JAOPVD010000159.1 GCA_025966295.1 Frankiales bacterium
TCGTCGAGCAGCGCCAGGTCGGCGGGCGTCCAGCGCGGCCGGGCCGTGGCCGGGCGCAGCAGCAGCGCCTGCTCGTCGTCGCTGAGCACGCCGCGGGCGGCGCGGGCGAGCAGCTCCGGCTCGGCCAGCAGCCGGGACACCAGCGTGGCCGGCTTCACCGGCGGCCAGGCGGCGTCGACGTACTGCTTCACCGCGGTGCTCTTGGCCAGCCGCTCGACCGAGCTGCCGGACTGGGCGATGCCCTCGTCCTCCTTCATCCGGACCAGTACGGCGGCGAGCGCGGCGGCCAGCGCGGTGCGGCCGGCCCCCCAGGCGAGCCGGCGGCCCCGGACGGCCCGCTCCAGCTCGCGCACCTGGTCGGGGTAGACCCGCCAGCGGCGGGCGCCGTAGGAGTGCACGAGCGGCTCCTCCGGACGCACCACCTGCAGCCACAGCGCCTTCTCCAGCACGACGGCCATCCGCGCGTCGCCCTTGAGCACCGCCACCTCGTCGGGGTCGACCGCGGTGACCCGCACGGCCGGGCACAGCTCGTCGACGGTGCTCTGGGTGACCTTGACCTCGCCGAGGGCCGGGAGCACCTCCTGGACGTAGGACAGGAAGGCCCGGTTCGGCCCGACGATCAGCACGCCGGTGGCCAGCCGCTGCCGGTGGGCGTAGAGCAGGTAGGCGGCCCGGTGCAGCCCGACGGCGGTCTTGCCGGTGCCCGGCGCCCCCTGCACCGCGACGGTGTGCTCGAGCGGCGCGCGGACCAGGACGTCCTGCTCAGGCTGGATGGTCGCGACGATGTCGCGCATCGGGCCGGTGCGCGGGCGCTCGATGTCCTCCACCAGCAGCTGGCTGACGCCCAGGGCCCGGTCGAGGTGGTCGTCCTCGTACGCCGTCAGGGCCCCGTCGCGGAACCCGAAGCGACGGCGCAGCTGCACGCCCATCGGCTCGGTCGCCGAGGCCCGGTAGAACGGCTCCGAGACCGGGGCCCGCCAGTCGACGACCACCGGCTCGCCGTCCGGCCCGGTGACGTGCCGGCGCCCGACGTGGAAGACCTCGCCGTCCTGCGACCCGTCGTAGTCCAGGCGGCCGAAGAACAACGGCGTCAGGCCGTCGTCGAGCAGCTGGTCGTAGCGGCGGGCCAGCGACGCCGCGAGCGCCCGGGTGGTGAGCGCGTCGTTGCCCCACTGGTTCTGGTTGTCGAGCAGCCAGGCGGTGCTCTCGCGCATCCGCTTGAGGTCGGCGCGGGCCCGCACCAGGTGCGCCCGCTCGGTCTCGAGGACGTCCACCGCGCTCCCTTCCCGCAAAGGGAAGGGAGCCTAGCCGCGGCCGCCCGACGGCCGGGCCTGGGATAGTGGTCCGGTGACGCACTTGCTGGACCCCACTGCCGGCGCCGGACCCACCCGTGACGGGCTGGACGCCTGGCGCGACCTGCCCGCTGCCCAGCAGCCGAACTGGCCGGACCAGGGTGTGCTGCGCGAGGTGGTCAACACGCTGTCCTCGGTGCCCCCGCTGGTGCAGCCGCACGAGTGCGACGTGCTGCGCGAGCGGCTGGCCGCCGTCGCGCGCGGCGAGGCGTTTTTGCTGCAGGGCGGTGACTGCGCCGAGACCTTCGACGCCAACACCGCCGAGGGCATCCGCGGCAAGGTGCGCACCCTGCTGCAGATGGCGATCGTCCTCACCTACGGCGCCTCGATGCCGGTGGTCAAGCTCGGCCGGATGGCCGGCCAGTACGCCAAGCCCCGCAGCGCCGACATCGAGGCGGCCACCGGGCTGGCGTCGTACCGGGGGGACGCGGTCAACGAGCTGAACGGCGACCGGACGCCGGACCCGCGGCGGCTGGTGCGGGCCTACGCCAACAGCGCCGCCACGCTGAACTTCATGCGGGCGATGGCCACCGACGGGTCGGCCGACCTGGAGAAGGTGCACGACTGGAACACCGCGTTCGTGGCGAGCTCCCCGCTCGGGCACCGCTACGAGGAGCTGGCGCAGCAGATCGAGCGGGCGCTCGCGTTCATGAAGGCCTGCGGCCTCGACATCGGCGCGATGCCGGCCACGCACGGCGTCGAGCTGTACGCCAGCCACGAGGCGCTGCTGCTGGAGTACGAGCGGGCGCTGGTGCGCTACGACGCCGCGGGCAGCGCCTACGCGCTGTCCGGCCACCTGGTCTGGGTGGGGGAGCGGACCCGCGACCTCGACGGCGCGCACATCGACCTGCTGTCGCGGGTGGCCAACCCCATCGGTGTGAAGCTCGGGCCCTCGACGACGCCGGAGACCGCCGCGGCGCTGGCCGAGCGGCTCGACCCGGACCGGGTCCCCGGCCGCCTCACGATGATCAGCCGGATGGGGGCCGGGCGGGTCCGGACCGTCCTGCCGGCGATCATCAAGCAGGTCGAGCAGGTCCGCGGCCCGGGCAGCGTCATCTGGTGCTGCGACCCGATGCACGGCAACACCCGCGAGACGGCGAACGGCTACAAGACCCGGCACTTCGACGACGTGATGGATGAGGTGCGCGGCTTCTTCGAGGTGCACGCGTCGCTCGGCACGCACCCGGGTGGCGTGCACGTCGAGCTCACCGGCGACGAGGTCACCGAGTGCCTGGGCGGCGCCCACCAGCTCACCGACGCCGACCTGGCCGGTCGCTACGAGACGGCCTGCGACCCGCGGCTGAACAACGGGCAGTCGCTCGAGCTGGCGTTCCTCGTCGCCGAGATGCTGCAGCGCCGGGTCACGACGTCGCGGTGAACGTCGCCCGCGTGCTGTGGTCGCCGTCGTCGGCGACCACGTCGTGGGGGCCGGGCAGGGCCTGACTGTCGTGCGCCGTCAGGGTGGTCGTGAACCGGCCCTGGTCGTCGGCCAGCACGGTCGCGCTCGCGCCGGCGTTCTGCCCCACCCGCTGCATGTACTGCACGGTGACGAAGGCCCCCGGGGTCCAGCCCGCTCCGGTCACGGTGATCTCGCTGTTGTTGGGCCCGCTGCTCGGGCTGAGCGCCAGCGACAGCGGGTCGGAGGTCCCTGACGACGACGTCGCGGTGGCCGTCGCGGTGGCGGTGGGCGGCGGCGTCGGCGAGGGCGTGATGACGAACACCCGGGGGGTGGGGGCGACCCCCGGCGGGGCCGTCGGCGTGGTGGCGGCGAGCGGCGCGGGCGTGAGCGCCGGCGGCGCCGT